>JBCCPK010000035.1 GCA_039024915.1 Pseudomonadota bacterium | reverse complement strand
CACCCCGACAATGCGCTCCTCCTCGCCGAGCAGATAGAGGGTCTCAACCGTTTCCTCGGTCAGGCACACGACGCGTTCTGGGGGAAATGTTCTCATACAGCTCGCCTGCTTCGATGCGGCATGCATCCGCTCGAAGGTTAACCCGCGATCGTCAGACGCTGCACCTGGTTTTGTTCGATCATGCCTCCTGGCCGACGAACGGTTTTCTGTTTGCAAGATGTGATTAGGGCGCACGACCAAAGACAGAGTTTGCGGAAGGCGTCCTTGGGGGGCGAGGGGCTGCATAAAGCAATCCATCGTGGGGACCAGCGGCCTCCTGCTTCCGTTAGTGAGCGGGAACTGATGGCTTGTATCAAGCAGCTATCTTGCGTGTGGGTGCCGCGCGCGCGACTTTGAGACCCAGGACCATTAGCGGCGGATAGGCTGCCGCATGATCACTGCGGCAGCCTGATTTTATGAGCGTGGCGTCAGTCGCTTAGACAGTGCCAACCATCTCTTCCGACACGGTCCATAGCCTTTCGGCGGCATCTGGTTCGATGGCGTAGGGGCGGGCTTTGCTCATGTCTTCTGTGTCCGCCTCAATCGGCGCGATCTGAACATCGGCGAGGTAGGCGCCGCCCTTGCCCGCAAGCTCGGGAGCCGTTGCCGCGTAGACCTGGGTTGCGGCCCCTTGCGGGACTGTCTTCATCGGGATTGCCCCAGACTCAATCCCACTGGCGAACATCGCCACGTCCTCTTCAGTCATGTGGCGGGCCAGCTCTGTCTGGATGACACCGGGATGAACTGAGAAGGCTTCAGCCCCCTTTTCCGCCAGACGTTTGTTGAGACCCACGGCGAAAAGCGCGTTTGCCGATTTTGACTGACCGTAGGCTGCCCATTTGTCGTAGTCTTTTGATTTGAAGCCGATATCGTCGAACATCACCGGCGCGAAATGGTGCGCGGAGGAGCTGAGCGCCACGACGCGGCTCCCTTCTCCAAACGCAGGCATCAAAAGCGTCGTCATCAGGAAATGGCCAAGGTGGTTGGAGCCGAATTGCAGCTCGAAGCCATCCGTCGTCTCCATATAGGGACTCGCCATGACACCGGCGTTGTTGATGAGGATGTCGATCTTCGGATGCTTCTCCAGCATGCGTTCGGCAAAGGCGCGGATCGAGGCGAAGGAGCCTAGTTCGAGCTCTTCAACGCTCACATCACCGTCGATCTGATCGGCGACGGCTTGCGCCTTTTCCATATTGCGGCCGGTTATGATGACTTTAGCGCCTTTGGCCGCCATCGACCGCGCGCTTTCCTGGCCAAGGCCGCTCGTGCCCCCGGTGATCACCACCGTCTTTCCGGTAAGGTCGATGCCCTCAAGCACGTCCTCGGTGGTCGTGTCTTTATTGAATGCTGTTCTGTCGGCCATGGGGATCTCCTTCACTCCAAGCGATATGACAAATGATGTCGTTTTGTCTAAATTGACATTTGGCGTTCAAATGTCAATATGTCGCCAATGGAAAATCGTGAACGT
>JBCCPK010000034.1 GCA_039024915.1 Pseudomonadota bacterium | reverse complement strand
CCGACATCGGAATGGATGATGTACCCTTCATCACGCAGGGCACTCAGGTCGCGCAAAACGGTTCTGCGCGACGCGCCGACCTCTTCAGCCAGGGCATCGACCGTGGAGCTGCCGTTTCGGCGTAGCGTGCGCACGATGGCCTCATGCCGAAGCCTTACACTCACGGCCGCACTCGGGCAGATTTGGTGACAAATTCTGGCACCATTTCATCCTACACCCGTTTCAGCACCGGAATTCAAGGAGATTGCGACATGGAACGGACAGCGGTGAACCCCTGGGAATGGTCGATCAAGCTTGGGTACAATCAGGCCGAGATCATCGTCGGCGCCGCGCGGCAGGTTGTTTGCGCAGGACAGACCGCGGTGGATGGAGACGGGAACCCGCAGCATCCAGGCGATATGCGTGCGCAGATCAGCCTGGCGCTCGATAACCTGGAGACTGTTCTGAAAGCTGCGGGCATGGATCTGAGCAATGTGATCAGGCTCGGGGTCTATGCAACGGACGTTGGCGAGGCCCTGAAAAACTTCGATCTGATGGGCATGCGTTTCGGCCCCCACCAGGTTGCCCCGCCAATGACCCTTTTGGGTGTGACCGGCCTCGCGGTCCCTGGATTGCTGTTCGAGATCGAAGCGACAGCCGCGGCCTAGCGTAACCCGCGGCGGCCAGTGGAAGAACACATGGCAATAGTCGCTGCGTCACGCAAAGCGGTTCTGGGCGACGCGCCGACCTCTTCGGCCCAAGCATCGACCGTCGAGGCGCCGTTTCGGCGCAGCGTGCGCACGATGCCATCATGCCTAAGCCTTACACTCACGTCGGCGGATAACAGTCGTTTCCGCCGAGAAGTGAAACGGACACGGTCCTCCGAACCCTGTGTCGCAGTCGACGTCAAGAAAGAGCCCAAATTCGATTGGTGGGAGTATGGCGAAGGTTTGCCCTCGCACCGCTCAGCACGTTGCAAGTCCTTCCAAATAAGGCATTGTTGGCCTGAAGAAGCATTCGGAGGGATTGCTGTGCTGCTCAGAGGCAGTCTTTGCTTGGCTTTTTCACTCTTCTCGACAGCCGTTGCGGCGCAATGCCCAGATATGACCGCAGGAGCGCCCGTTGGCGCCTTGTCGGACGTCACTTACACACCGATGGTGCTAATTACCTTCGCAGATGGGCGCGTCGGGAACGATGGTGGGCTCGCGGTCACCACCCCCCACCGCCCTCAGAACCTTGTTTTGGACACATCAAACACGTGCGAGACGATCTTCATCGTCCCCTATCAAAATGGTGCGCCGCTGTTCACCGATGAAGAGTTGATGCCTGGAACGTTGGTGCTGCAAGCAGCAATGATTATGGACTCCGCCGGCAGTTTCCAGCGGCAGGCTCCCGACTACTTTCGCGCGCTCGAAAACGATGGGCGGGTCATCGAACACAACGCGCTTCGTGCTGACGTGCTTGCATTCCCAGCCGGTTCCTCAATCGAGATCACTGATCCTATCGTCGCCGATGCCATTTCAACGCATGCACCTTGCGGTTCTGGAACCGTGCTCGTTGCGGCTGAAGCGATTATTTTTCTTCCGTGCTGAGTACCGCGCGCCATTGATTTCAAGGTGCGCTAGGCCCACCCGGGCGGGCAGT
>JBCCPK010000033.1 GCA_039024915.1 Pseudomonadota bacterium | reverse complement strand
TCCTCGTCGATCGCTTTCGCAGTCTGCCCCGAAACCTGTTTGGTTTGCGTCATCGTGCGGCCGAGGAACACCTCGCCCTCTTCCTCGCTGTAGCTCAATGGCCCCAGGCGATCAGAGAGACCCCATTTGGTGACCATGCTGCGTGCGATATCCGTCGCTCGCTCGATGTCGTTGCTCGCCCCAGTCGTGACACTGTCCGCACCGAAGATAAGTTCTTCCGCGATTCGTCCGCCGAAAAGGCTGGCAATCTGGCTGTTCAAGCGTTGCTTCGAGTAGCTGTATCGATCCTCCTCTGGAAGGAACATGGTGACACCAAGCGCTCGCCCACGCGGAATGATCGTGACTTTATAAACGGGATCATGGTCAGGCACGTTCAACCCGACGATAGCGTGCCCAGCCTCGTGATACGCGGTGAGCTTTTTCTCGTCTTCGTTCATCACCATGGAACGCCGCTCCGCGCCCATCATGATCTTGTCTTTGGCCTTTTCGAACTCTTCCATGCCGACAGTACGTCGATTGGCGCGCGCTGCGAACAGCGCAGCTTCATTGACAAGGTTAGCGAGATCCGCACCGGAGAACCCTGGCGTACCACGCGCGATGATGCCCGGACGCACATCGTCTCCGAGCGGTACCTTGCGCATGTGTACACGAAGGATTTGCTCCCGACCGCGCACGTCCGGAAGCGGCACCACCACTTGTCGGTCGAAGCGTCCCGGGCGCAGCAGCGCCGGATCCAAAACGTCGGGTCGGTTCGTTGCCGCGATTACGATAATGCCTTCGTTTCCTTCGAAGCCATCCATTTCTACGAGCAGCTGGTTCAGCGTTTGCTCACGTTCGTCATGCCCACCGCCAAGGCCGGCACCACGATGACGCCCCACAGCATCGATTTCGTCGATAAAGATGATGCATGGCGCGTGCTTCTTCGCCTGTTCGAACATGTCTCGGACACGCGAGGCGCCGACACCCACAAACATCTCAACGAAGTCTGAACCTGAAATGGTAAAGAACGGCACCTTGGCTTCACCCGCAATCGCTCGCGCGAGTAACGTCTTACCGGTGCCGGGCGAGCCAACCATCAAAACGCCTTTCGGAATCTTGCCGCCGAGACGTTGGAACTTGCTCGGATCTTTGAGGAAGTCGACGATCTCTACGACCTCTTCCTTGGCCTCTTCGACACCCGCAACGTCACTGAAGTTGACCCCGACTTGGTCCTCACCAAGCAACCGTGCCTTGCTCTTGCCGAACGACATCGCGCCGCGGCCGCCAGCACCGCCGCCTTGCATCTGGCGCATGAAATAGATCCAGACGGCGATCAGCAACAGTACTGGGAATGAGTGGACGAGGAGCGTTACGAGCAGGCTCTGCTGTTCCGGTTCCGGCATGTCGAATTCGACACCCCGCTCCTGAAGCTCGCCGATCAGCGCTGAAACGTCACCGCTCTCTGGGTTATAGGCGAAAAACCGCGAGCCGTTCTTCGTCATATATCGGACTGTCGGTCCGTCGAAACTCACCGATTCCACCGAATTGTCTTCGACCCTATTCAGGAAATCCGAGTAGCGTTCCTGCTGGGCCCCCGCCATGCCTGCGCCATTAAAGCTCTGCACGACGGTCATCAAGACCAGTACGATCGCCACAAAAATCAGGATATTCTTGGCTGAATCATTCACGAATTTGCCTCTTTAGGACACGATGTCGACAGTTTCGCCGACGATCGGGGACTTTCTGCTTGGAAAATGGGGCAGGCGCTGCCCGTTGATAGACACGACCCGGATTCCTTCGC
>JBCCPK010000032.1 GCA_039024915.1 Pseudomonadota bacterium | reverse complement strand
TGCACCGAGTTTCACGATACGCTCGGTGAGCTCCTTCTTGCTGCCCGGTACGAGCAGCGACACGTTTTCAACCACTGTCAGCGTCTCAAAGAGAGAAAAGTGCTGAAAAACCATCCCGACGCCCAACCGCCGCGCAGCGGCCGGCGACGTGACGTCGAAGCGTTCGCCACGCCAGTAGATGTCGCCCTCATCAGGCGTTTCCACGCCATAAATGAGCTTCATCAAGGTCGACTTTCCGGCGCCGTTTTCACCCAGGATCGCATGGATGGCGCCATAAGCGACGTCCAGATCGATCCCAGAATTAGCCTGGACCGGGCCGAAGCTCTTGGTCACTCCGCGCAAAGATAGCAGTGGTTCCGTCACAGTGTCAGCCCGGCAGCGGTGTCGTCACGCCTTGAACGTGCCAATCCATTGCGATGACCTCCTCATCGGTCATGGTGACGCCCTCGGCAACGCCCTCGCTCCCATCAGCTTTCATGATCGGGCCCGTGAATGGCGAGAACGACCCATCGGCGATGGCGGCCTCCACCTCCATGATCTGGGCCTTTACCTCGTCTGGAATATCGGGGCTCCAATCGACAACCTTCACGACGTCATCGCCGACACCGAGAAACGCATTAGCGCCCTCAAACGTGCCCGCCACATGGGCATCGACGGGGCCTTAAAGAACGGCGACCAATCGGTGAGAACGCAGCCGAGATATGTGTTCGGCGCATAGGCTTTCATGGAGGAGTTCAGATTGAACGAGTAAATCCCCAGCTCTTCAGCTTTCGACACAACCGAGGGCGTGTCTTGAGCGTTTGAGAAGATCACGTCGCAATCCTGCGCGGCAAGCGCCTCCGTTGCCTCCTGAGCTTTGGCCGGATCGAACCAGGAGTTGAGCCATACGATAGAGAGCTCAATATCCGGATTGATCGCTTGCGCGCCGAGGGTAAAGGCATTGAGCGATGTGATGAGCTCAGGGATAGCAAAGGCCGAGACGGAGCCGAGCTTGCCGGTTTCCGACAACGCGGCCGCGGCCATGCCCATGAGATACGTGCCTTGCGAATACTGCGCCGCAAAGGGCGAGAAATTGGTCGCAACCATAAAGCCAGAGGCGTGGAGCACCGTCACATCCGGGTTCCGCCGGGCAATCTGCATCGCGCCATTCTGATAGCCAAAGGAACCTGCAACCAGGAACTTGGTCCCATCGGCCACGGCCTTGTTCATAATGCGGTCCGCATCCGGGCCTTCAAAAATGTTCTCGATGACGGTGAGTTCTACCGCATCTCCATAGGCGGCCTTCACGACTTCTAGACCTTCAAAAAGCGCATGACCCCAGCCCACATCGGCAACCGGTGACGGGATGACAAGCGTGATCAAAAGCGGGTCTTCTGCCGTGGCGGCGGCTGCTTTTCCGCCCACAGCCGCAACCATGCTTGCGACCGATGCGCCCGCGATAAAGTTTCGGCGGTTCAAAGTGTTAGTCATGTTTCGCTCCTTTTCGTTTTAAGCTTCAAGTGTCATGAGGGCCTGCTCCGCTTCGGCGAACAGGGTTGCTTCTTCGACCTTTGTGAAAGATCCGCTTTCCCAAACGATCTCGCCATTGATCATGGTCAGGTCGGTGGGTGTCCCGATCCCAACTTTGGGGATCAGGCTCGCGGGGTCATGGCGGGTGCCGACATAGTCCATGCGCCTGGTGTCGAGGGCAAAAAGATCAGCCGCCATGCCCGGAGAGAGACGACCGATATCAGCGCGCCCGAGGACAGACGCGCCACCCTTGGTCGCATAATCCAAAAACGTTGAAGGCGGCGGAACAGGGTGCTCCCGCGATCCGGCCACAAGGCTGATCTTTTTGCCCTCGACACC
>JBCCPK010000031.1 GCA_039024915.1 Pseudomonadota bacterium | reverse complement strand
CGCTGATTCATTTGCTCATACTTGGCCTGAGTCCATTCCTCGCCGGGCTCCATGTCAACTTCGCGCGCGGGCCCGCCGGCGGTGGCTTCGACACCGGTCACCAGCCCGTAGGGCCGAAAGCGTTCGTCGATTTGAAACTGGTTCGACTGTCCTGAAGGATGAAAGCCCAGCATGTTGTTGGCTTGCATGGCTTCGCGGGTCATCAGACTGAGCTGCACTTGCTGGTGTAACGGAAAAGCGGCTTGGTCAAAGCCCTGATTATGTGGATAGGCCTGTTCGATATCGCCCTGATGCCACTTGCCGACATGCGATGTATTGTAGCCTGAGTCCCTCAGGATTTCCGCAATCGTCACCTCTTCCGCCGACAAGCCTTCGCCCACAAGCGCCACCTTTACTTCCGTGACTCCAGCGCGAACCGGATGACGCCCCGTGAGCATCGCCGTGCGCGTGGGCGTGCAGGAGGGCTCCGTATACATCCGCATCAGCGACATGCTGTCTTCCGCGAACTGGTTGATATTGGGCGTATCAAAGCCAGTCACGTAGTTCATCTTTCGGCTACCCATCTGGCCGAAACTGACATCGTCGATCAGGACATAGAGAATGTTGGGCGGCTGGCCCCCATTGGCCTCGTAGATCTCAGCCAAACGTGCATCGATTTCCACATCCTGCGCGTCCCATTGCTCACCGAACTGGGCGCGCAAAAACTCGAACTCGCCGTCGTGAACAATTGGGTCCTGGGCGGCAGCGGTCGTGGCCCATGCGAGTGCCCCGAGCGCGATAGTGAAACGTCTCATTGTCAATCCTTCAGATGTGAGGTGTCTTGATCCTTAACCTCTGCCGTTCGGCAAAAGGTCAGCGAGTTGAGCAGCAGATGGTGGCAAAGCGCGGACAGAGATGTCTTTCGCGCTTCAGCCAGGTCTTTGAGGGAGTGGAACTCAGACCGGGTGACCATAAAAACCACCCGATGGTCCCGGCGATGGCTATCGGGCAGTTGCGGGCGTCCTCCTCGTGCGGAGGCCTCGTGGTCATTCATCACCCCATCCTTCTTGATTTTGCATGCAAACAAGCAGATGCTCGATCAGCGCCACATCAAAAATTTGTCAGGTGTCCGACAGGAATGGTGACGACAGAGACTTTTTCAGGCCAGCTCAATGAGCCGAATGAGATCGGGCTTTTGACGCCGTGGGAGTTGGATTTTCGTCAGATCGGGGTCGGATCGGGCCAAACACCCGTCACCATTCGCTCTGGACCGGTGCTGTCCGCCTTGTCCTTGCATATGGATTGCAGAGTGCATCAGGTTGGCACCTCGCCAGAGGCCATGGTGACCTTTGGTGTGCCTTTGTCGCAGAGTCTGTGCGGGTGGATGGGGTCGCGTGTTCCCGAAGACTTCATTCTTTGTTTTGGGTCTGGCCACGAATTCGATGGTGTCACAGAGAAGGGGTTTCGTGCCGTCACGCTGAGCCTGAGGCAAACCGACTTCGAAATGCTCGCGGAGGATTTCGGCCTCGATGTGCCGGACCATGCCTTCGTTCCGGAGATACTCGATCTCACCGCCCGAAAACGGCTTTTCAGGATGATGTCCAGCCAGGCCGCCCGCTACGCGGATGCGCGGGAACCGGAAGCCGATCTTGGAACCGACGAGGAGCTTGTGCTGTCGATGCTTCTGGCGACGTCCAGCGCGCGGGTATTAGGGTCCGCAGGCAACGAGAACGAACGCAACAAGGTGCTGCGCCGCGCGATGGAGATCATCGAAGCGGAGTCGGAAGACCCCATAACGGTCCGGGATTTGTGCAAGCGGTGCCAGACGTCATGGTCGACGCTTCATCGTGCCTTCACGGATCGCTTCGG
>JBCCPK010000030.1 GCA_039024915.1 Pseudomonadota bacterium | reverse complement strand
CGGCTGAACCAATCGGTTCCAACGTTTTTTCTCCTGCCCGTCTTTGCCGACCAGAATAACGGTGAGCCGACTGGATTCGGGGGCGAAACGCTGGCGCAGCTGCCGGGCGGTGCCGCGGCCGAGATCGGTATAGCCTATGGCGGCGCGGGTTTCTTCGCGCCCTGCAGTTCGCAGCACGATCAGGTCGCGTTCACGCAGCTCCGTGCGGTAGTCGCGCAGTAGATCTACCTGCCGGTCTAGGGAGGCATCACTGCGTGATTTTGCAAAGAGTAACAGCACGCGGTTCTTCCACTGAAGCTCCGCGAGCGGGTCTGCGGCGGCGGGGCCGGTGGACGCCAAGGCCATCAGAAAGCCTGCCAGAAGGGTCGAGACAACATGTTTCATGCCCTTCATATGGTGTGCGTTGGTCCCGCTGTCGAGATTATGCGCCTGCGGCCTTATAGGCCTCCAGCACAGCTGCGCCCATTTCTACGGTGCCGACTTGCTGCATTCCATCGCTCATGATGTCGCCTGTGCGCAGGCCATCATCGAGCACTTTGGCGATGGCACCCTCCAGGCGGTTGGCTTCCTCGATCATCTCGAAGGAATAACGCAGGCACATGGCAAGTGACGCGATCATGGCGATTGGGTTGGCGATGCCCTGGCCTGCGATGTCCGGTGCGGAGCCGTGGACGGGCTCGTACATCGCCTTGCGCTTGCCAGTCTGCTCGTCCGGCGCACCCAGTGATGCTGAGGGTAGCATTCCGAGTGAACCGGTGAGCATGGCGGCGACGTCCGACAGCATGTCGCCGAAGAGATTGTCTGTGACGATCACGTCGAACTGTTTCGGCGCACGCACCAGCTGCATGCCGCCAGCGTCGGCCAGCATGTGGGACAATTCCACATCTTCATAGCCGCGCTTGTGGGTCTCGGTGACGACCTCGTTCCACAGCACACCGGATTTCATAACGTTGCGCTTTTCCATCGAACAGACGCGATTGGAACGGGTGCGCGCAAGTTCAAAAGCCATCGCGGAAATACGCTCGATCTCATAGGTGTCATAGACCTGCGTATCGATGGCGCGCTTCTGCCCGTTGCCGAGATCTTCGATGGTTTTCGGCTCTCCGAAATACACACCGCCGGTCAGTTCGCGCAGGATCAGAATATCGAGACCTTCCACCAGTTCCTTCTTCAAAGAAGAGGAATTGGCGAGAGCCGGATAGCAGATGGCGGGGCGAAGGTTGGCGTATAGACCCATATCTTTACGCAAGCGGAGCAGGCCTGCTTCCGGGCGCTGCTCGTAAGGCACGTTGTCCCATTTGGGCCCGCCCACCGCGCCGAACAACACGGCATCGGCTGCCATGGCTTTTTCCATGTCTGCGTCTGAGATGCTCTCGCCATGGGCATCGTAGGCTGCGCCGCCGACCAAGCCTTCATCGGTTTCGAAGCCTGCGCCTTCCGCCTTGTTCATATAATCGAGGATCTTGCGGACCTCGTCGAAGGCTTCGGGGCCGATCCCGTCGCCGGGCAGAAGGAAGAGTTTGCGGTTGGCCATGATGCTTTGGGCTCTTAGTCTCGTGTGAACTGATGGTGGCTTAGAACCATGACCAGTTTCGTTCAAGGTTGGAGATCGCACCCATGGCCCATACCCGACACAAGATCCCTTTCGCACTTGCTGCAGCGCTGGGATTGGCCGCATTTACTGGGCCGGCAATTGCGCAGAATGCGGGTGCACCGAGTCTTTCCATGCCGATGGATTGTGAGATCGGGCGCAGTTGCTGGGTGCAGAATCTGGTCGACCTCGATACGGGGCCCGATCGCAAGGACCCGTTTTGCGGTGCGGCGACCTTCGACACGCATAAAGGGACTGACATTCGCGTTGCGACTATAGCCGACATGAAGAAGGGCATCGATATTCGTGCCATGGCGTCGGGCACCGTGTTAGGTTTGCGCAATGATATGGACGACAGGCTGATGGTCACACCCGCAGACCGCGCCGCCGTGAAGGGGCGCGAATGTGGCAACGGTCTCGTCATCGACCACGGCAACGCGTGGACCACTCAGATTTGTCACCTCGCAAAGGGCAGCGTGACGGTGAAGAAAGGTGAGCGCGTCGGGCGCGGCCAGGTGGTGGGGCGCATGGGTTTGTCGGGCATGACGGCCTTCCCTCATGTCCACGTTACCGTGCGGCGCGGCAAGGGCGTGGTGGACCCGATCACGGGTGCCAGCATCGGACGCAGCTGCAACCCCAATGCAAGCACCAGCGCCAGCCTGTGGGATGGCGCGGCACGTACACAGATCGTCTCGGCGTCGTCTGCCGTCATCAAGACCGG
>JBCCPK010000029.1 GCA_039024915.1 Pseudomonadota bacterium | reverse complement strand
GGCGAGCGCCTCTCCCGCGGATGCGCCAGCCAGGATGACGATCAGAAACGGTCCGATGAGGAAGGTCAGCGTGAGGCCGAGGATGATCCAGATGGGCAGGCGTGACATGGGCTACCTCCGCACCGATGCAATGCGCTTGAGGAGGAGGTTGGCCGAAAACGACATCACAATGAGGATCATCGCGATGACACTGGCTGACACAAAGTCGTTGGAGACATTCACCTGCTGGTAGAGCAGGGTTTCGAGCATCAGCACTTTGGAGCCGCCGAGGATTGCCGGGGTGATATAGGCGGTAAGTGCCCCGGTGAAGACCAAGGTGCCCCCGATCACGAGCCCTTCGCGCGTCAATGGCAGGATGATGCGGAAAAAGACCTGAAACCAGCTTGCGCCCAGAACCCGCGCAGCCGGGATCACGTCCTTTGGAATGTTCTCCATCGCTGACACGAGCGAAATGATCATGAGCGGCAGGAAGAGCTGCAAGAGACCGATGAAGACGGCCGTCTCCGTAAAAAGGAGCCGGATCGGCGTCTCCGAGAGGCCCAGCCCCACGATGGTGTCATTCACGATCCCCGTGCGGCCAAGGATGACGATCCACGCATAGGTTCTGGCCACGGGCGAAATCATCAGCGGCAAAACGACGAGCCCGAAGATCCGCCCCCGGGCTTGAGGCGGCAAGTTCACGATGCAGAACGCAGCCGCATAGCCGATGACGGCCGCTGTCCCCGCCACGAGAACGCCAAGCTTCAGCGTGCGGAAAAAGACGGCCTGGTTCAGGGGCTTTGAGAAGAAGTCGATATATCCCTGAAAACTCCACGCGCCGCCGTCTGTCTGGAAGGCAATCGACAGCAAAATGGCCACCGGCACCAAAAACACCAAAAAGGTGAAAAGCGCGGCGGGGAGCGCCAATGCCAATCCTTCACGCGAGTCTAGGAACATCTGTCCGGGCCCTGAAGAGTGAGTGGAGGGCGACTGGCAGGCAGTCGCCCTGCATGCGCCTTACTGAATGACCTCAGTGTTCCACTGCTCGACCCAACCGTCACGGTTGGCGATGATAGCGGCGGGGTCGAGGATATTGAGCGAATTGATCAGCTCGGCCCCGTAGGTCAGGTTCTCTGCCACCTCGTCGCTCACCACCACGTCCATATTTGCGGGGCTGTCGATCAGCGCCTCGGCGATGCGGGTCTGCACCTCGGTCGAGAGCCAGTAGTCCATGAGCTGATAGGCCAGCTCTTCATTGCCATTGCCCTTGGTCAAAAGCATCACGTTCATGCCGCCCGCCTGGCCCTCCACGGGATCGGCCCATGCAAAGGGCAGGGGGGAGCTTTTGAATCGGCTCCAGGCAAAGCGCCCAACGGGGGCCGCGATCACCTCTTCCTGGTTCATCAATTGCGCCAGCTCGGACGAGCGGGAATAGAAAGTGACGATATCGTCGCCGCTTTGCCCAATGGCTGAGATCGTGCCGGTGAAGTCACTGGCATCGCCGCCCGCCGCCTTGTCGAGCATCATGAGCGTCAGTGGGCCTTGCGTCCCGGTGATGTTGGGCAGCGACACATTCCCCGCCAGTTCATCGCTCAAGAGATCAGACCAGCTTTCAATGCTCACGAGGTCTTCGCGGTAGACGATGGAGCTTGCGTAGAACGTGTATCCCACCGCCAAATTGTCGCCGATCGGGTCCTGAGCAGATGGGTACAGGCGGTCGAAGCTCGAAATCTGCGACGTATCAATCGGCTGCAGCAAGCCCTTCTGGGCAAGGCTCAACGCGTCGTGGGACGAGATGACAGCGAGGTCGATGACCGGGTCATCGGCATTGGCCTCGATCTTTGCCATCCGCTCCACGCTGTTGCCGGTCTCAATGACAAGCTCGCAGCCGCAGATCTCTTCAAACGGGTCGTAGAGCGCTTCTTTGTAGGCGTCTTGTGCGAAGGAATAGACCGAGATCGTGAGCGTTTCTTGCGCGGATGCGCTCCCCGCGGTGAACGCCGCGGCCAGGGCAATGAGGGATAGGTTTCGGGTCATTTCGGATGTCTCCTTTTAGCAGGGTGTTTGGCAATGGTCGTCGATTGGCGAACAACAAGGCGCATGGGCACGGTCTTGCCGTCGAGAGGGTGAGTTTCGCCGCGGATTTTGGCCGTAAGAATGTCGACGGCGCGGCGCGCGATCTCGTCGACGTTCTGGGCGACTGTCGTGAGCGCGGGATGCATGATCGCCGCAAAGGACATGTCATCAAAACCGGTGAGGCTGATCCTATTGGGAACCGAAAGCTGCGCGCGCATGAGCTCGCTCCGCACGCGAAGCGCGATGAGGTCCGAGGTGGTCAAAATGGCCGTTGCACCCGATTGCGCGGCGCGGACGGCCTGGTCGACGCCGGCCTCGCCCCAAAAGACCTGGGCATCGACGTCATCGGGGAACGCGCCTGTC
>JBCCPK010000028.1 GCA_039024915.1 Pseudomonadota bacterium | reverse complement strand
GCCGCGACGCGCCGCTTTCATCCAATACGCACATCAAAAACCGATGGACGGGATCGCAATTAGGCCGCACGTTCACACCGTGCGAGACGGTCGCTACCGAATGAGCGTCTTTGAAGGGATAGACTGGGGTGAGCTTTACGATCTTGAGGGAGACCCAGGGGAGTTCGATAACCTGTGGGACGACCCGGGGATGGTCGCTGTGAAAGCGCAGCTCATGGAGCAATTGGCACGGTCGGAGATGGCTCATGTAGACCAAGCGCCCATGCCAACCGGGCGCGCGTGAGATCAGGAAACGCCTCACAATCATAGCGAGGGAGGAAACCTAGCCATGACACCAGATGGAGAATTCTACCAACGCGACCGGAACTTACATCCTCCCGCCTACACGCCGGACTATAAGACATCAGTAGCTCGATCTCCCAGTTACGCGTTGATCTCACTACAAAATTCGGTCGGCGAAATCACCGGCCCAGTCTTTGGACACGACGATATCGATCCTATCGATAAGGATCTGCTCAGCAATTATGCCAGACCGGGCGAGAGCCCAATTGGGGAACGCATCATCCTGCACGGTCATGTATTCGACGAAAACGGCCGCGCCGTCCCGAACACATTGGTAGAGGCATGGCAGGCAAATGCTGGCGGCCGCTATAGGCACAAGAAGGACACGTACCTCGCGCCAATTGACCCGAACTTCGGCGGGTGCGGTCGCACAATTACAGATGAGGATGGCTACTATTACTTTCGGACGGTGAAGCCAGGAGCCTATCCATGGCGAAACCATGTGAACAATTGGCGCCCAGCGCATATCCACATTTCTGTCTTTGGCGAGGCGTTCGCGCAGCGGCTCATCACGCAGTGCTATTTTGAGGGCGACCCCCTCATCCCGATCTGCCCCATCGTGCAGACCATCCCGGATCAGGAGGCAATAGACCAGCTTACCGCCAAACTCGATATGAACTCCTCCATTCCGCTCGACACCATTGCCTATAAATTCGACATCGTGCTTCGAGGTCGGCGCTCAACGCTCTTCGAAAATCGGTTAGAGGGAAACTGAGCCATGGCGCAGCACCTAAATTACCTTCGAGAAAGTGCGTCCCAAACTGCTGGCCCTTATGTCCATATCGGGCTTGCTCCGGGGGCCGCGGGTTTCGATATCTATAAACATGAGCTTGGCCAGGATATTGCCGGGGATGCGGCGCTGGGCGAGCGCATCCGGGTGGAAGGCCTTGTCATCGACGGCACCGGCAGCCCGGTCAAAGATGTTTTGCTCGAAGTGTGGCAAGCCAATTCAGCCGGGCATTACGCGCACCCACGGGGTGGCGGTGAGGTCGAAGAAGGCTTCCGTGGTTGGGGCCGCGTCATCACCAATTTTGAGACCGGCGAGTGGGGTTTCGACACAGTCAAACCGGGTAAAACCCGAGGCCGAAACGTCGGCATGCAAGCCCCGCACATCAATTTCTGGCTGGTCGCCCGCGGTATCAACATCGGCCTAAATACGCGGATGTACTTTGACGACGAGGAAGAGGCTAACGGCAAAGACCCAGTGCTCAACCTGATCGAGTGGCAGGTTCGCCGACCCACGCTCGTGGCAAAGCGATCCGAGCGTGATGGCATCCCAGTCTACCGCTTTGACATCCGCCTACAGGGCGAAAACGAAACCGTATTTTTCGATATCTAACGACTGCTTCGGGCGGTGGTCTCTCCGCCTCACAGCACTCACACTTTGAGGAAAAGCCACTGTGCCAAGCCCCTGTATCATCTGCGTTGCCATCACCGGCTCGCTGCCGAGCAAAGCCGACAATCCGGCTGTTCCCATTACGGTCAGCGAGCAGATTGAGAGCACGCAGGAGGCATTTGAGGCGGGAGCGACGATCGCGCATTGCCATGTTCGCAACGCGGATGAGACACCCACGTCTGACCCAGAGAAATTCGCGGCATTGAAAGAGGGTCTGGAAAAGCACTGCCCCGGCATCATCGTGCAACTGTCTACAGGAGGGCGATCAGGCGCAGGTCGTGAGCGTGGCGGTATGCTCTCTCTCGGACCTGACATGGCGTCGCTCTCGGTCGGCTCAAACAACTTTCCCACGCGGGTTTATGAGAACGCGCCTGATCTCGTGGAGTGGCTGGCTGCGGAGATGGTCAAATACGACGTGAAGCCGGAGATTGAAGCTTTCGATCTCAGCCACATTCTGCAAGCCAAAAAGATGAAGGATGCCGGTCAGCTCAAAGGCACCCCATACGTCCAGTTCGTCATGGGAGTGAAGAATGCCATGCCCGCGGACCGAGACGTCTTCGACTTCTACATCCAGACGGTTCAGCGCCTCTTTGGGGGGGATGCGCCCTGGTGCGCGGCGGGCATTGGACCCAATCAGATCGTTCTAAACGACTGGGCGATTTCTTCTGGAGGGCATGCGCGGACAGGGCTTGAAGACAACGTGCGCCT
>JBCCPK010000027.1 GCA_039024915.1 Pseudomonadota bacterium | reverse complement strand
GCGAGATATCCCATGCCCGCCCCGCCGTAGTCTTCCTCAACGGTTATTCCGAGGAGGCCTAATTCTCCCATTTCCTTCCAAAGCTCGGAGGGAAAGGTATTTTCGGCATCGATCTCGGCGGCCATGGGTCGCACGCGGTCCTGTGCCCAGCGATGCACCGTTTCACGCAGCGCTTCGATATCTTCGCCCAAATCGAAACGCATGGATGCTGCGAACATGGGCCGCCCTCCCAGACATGAACAGTCGTTCATTTTCTAGTGCGCGTACCCATAGCAGTCAATGTCACCGGCAGATGCCGGGCCCGTCCTCCACAAACGCTGTCATGCGTTTCAACTGTGCGGGTGTCAGACTAATTTGTACGGCATCTTCAACCCGGCGATATTGTCGCGCAGCTTCTGCTTCCATCGCCAGAATGCCGTCTGACCGAGCCCCGCGCACACGCTCTGCCGCAGAACGACACGCGGATTTAATGCCCCTGACAACTCTGCGCGGTGCACCCGACAGCCAAAGCTCAGCATCCAAGGCCTCTTCGCAGCCATTTTTGCGGGTCAAAGCAAGCCCGCGAGCGATTTTCATGTCGTCAGCACGCTCGGCAGGCAACCCGAGATCCAGATAGGCAAGTCGCGGGTTGTGTGAGGCAAACCGGCCCTTGGGATTTGGGATCAGCCACACATGTACCATCGCAAGTTGGGTTTTGCCGTCTTTTTCCACCATATTTCGGTTGAACCAACGCTCGGCAAGACCGGCCATCATGGGGCGGGTTTCGCGAACAGCCGCAAGAAAGCGCACACCATCGTGAATGTGCCAAACGTCGCGCGCCCCTGAGAAACCGGTTGGCAAAGCCTCGCCCGGGGCAATGCGAACAATATACGCCAGAGCGACGAGTGCGGTCTTCCCGCCGATGGTTGCATAGACAAGGTTTGATGGGCGAGAAAAATCTATCTGGTCGCCCGACACATAGTCGGGGCCTTGCGGGTGGCTGTAATGGCGCCCCATCAATGGAGCTTCACCACCAAATGGTCGCCACCCAGCGCGTTTCGCAGTTCGGATGTTCTGATATTTCAACGCGGCTGCGTGGGCGGCCCGAAGTTCGTCCTGAAGACCTGCATGGACCGGTGTCAACCAGCCGAACAATATTGAAAGTAGGCATAAGAATAGGCGCATCCTGAAAGCTCCCAAAGAACTGTTTGCCCTTAGAACGCCGGAAACACGCAACTCCTACGGTGGATGCGTTTATTTTTTTGCTTCGTCCCGGATGATCTTCGCGATCACGGCGCAGTCTTCGGGCGTGAACGTCAATGGCAGGCGCATATCCAGTAGGCCAGCCAGCACACGGTCGGTCCGCGGCAGGCTTTGCCGCCCGACATAGGCCCAGTTCCGGTAGGAAGAGGTGAAGCCCTGCGCCCGCTCGGCGCCGAACCACTTCAACTCCACCCCGCGCCCAGCGCATCGCGATACAAAATCCGCAATCCAAGCGGCGCGTTTTTCGGGCATGACGAATTGAAACGACGAGCCCACACGCTCCAAACCCGTATCGCGCCGAATCAGATGAATACCCGGCGCGTGGCGCAGCCCGATTTCCATTGCGTCATGGAGCTCTGCCCAGCGTTCGACGCGTTCGGGGAGGAGCTTCAATTGCGGACGAAGGATTGCCGCCCGCAAATTGTCCATGCGTCCCGAGACGTTCGGCGTCGCATCGCGAAGCGGCTCGAACACATCTAGGTCCGGCCCTGCGCCATGACGCGGGTAAAGCATGTAGCTGCCCGACAGCAGCGTGGCCCTTGCCGCTATCTCGGGATTGTCGGTGACCAGAAAGCCTCCTTCGCCCGAATTGAGGTGCTTGTAAGTCTGCGTCGAATAGCACCCAACAGCGCCGTGCCTGCCAGAGACCACATTGCCCGCGCGTCCCCCCATCGTGTGAGCACAATCTTCAATCACGACGAGGTCGTGATTTTCAGCAACCTGCATCAATGCGGCCATATCGGCCTGGTGACCGCGCATGTGGGATAACATCAGGACTTTCGCCTCGCTGGCGGCCGCCTTTTCGGCGAGGTCATCGAGGTCAATCACCAACGCCTCGGTGGTTTCCACGAAGACAGGCATGGCACCAACAGCCGCAATCGAGCCGGGCACGGGTGCAAGGGTAAACGCATTGGTCAAAACCTGCATTCCGGGCGTCACGCCAACAGCGCGCAACGCGGTGGCAAGAGCATAACCGCCCGAAGTGACAGCCAAGGCGAACTTCGCGCCTGTGAATGCTGCGAACTCCTTCTCGAGCAGCGCAGTCTCCCCCAACTCACCATCTGACGTGTTGTACCGATGAAGCCGCCCGTGGTTCATCACCTCGGTCGCTGCTGCGATCCCTTCTGCGGGGATCGGTTCTTGTTGCGTGAAATTCCCCTCGAAACGCATCACTCACCCAATCAATGACTGTACGATCCTGCCAAGT
>JBCCPK010000026.1 GCA_039024915.1 Pseudomonadota bacterium | reverse complement strand
ATGGATGCTCCTCCCTAATGAACAACGCGATGTGTTTGCCTGCACTCGGGCTACACGGCAAGAGGGCGCGACCAAGTTTCATGGGTCAAGCGACTGCGAGGCCTGGGGCTCATACATCAACAGTAGGTCAGGTTGGCAGTAACTGTTTAGGCCTGACCCGAAACCGGACAGAAATTACCAACGATTGCGACCTACTCATTGAGACCGGGCTGGGGTTGTCTATGCTACGGAGCGGGGCGCAGGCTCGTGAAGGTTGCGTAGTTAGTACTGGGAGTGGGTAAGACATGGCGACTGTCCTTGAGACGTTGGGAAGTGATCCAAATTTTAGCATTTTGGTGGCACTGGCTGTTGAAGTTGATGACGCCCTTGATGCCGGGATTGCCCAGGCGCTAGGTGATCCAAGCTTTGGAGCGACGGTATTTGCGCCGACTGACAGGGCGATGATCGCGGCGGCAAACTCGTTTGGCTATCCCGGTAGCGACGCCGAAGGCGCGGCTGTTTATCTTATCACTGCGGCTAACGCGCTATCAGACGGCGAAACGGCACAATTCTTCCTTGATGTGCTTTCATATCATATCACGCCGTCCGAACTGACAAACGGTGACTTCACAGATGGTGCAGTGTTCGAGACTGTTCTCGGGACAAACGTGTCAGTGTCATCGGGCGCTCTTGTGGACGTGGATCCGCGAAGCCCAAACGCCACGCTTGGCGTCGTTAACACACTCGATAACGGCGTCATCGTTCCGATAGATCAGCTCTTGCTGCCAGTTATCATCGAGTTCGATGATGATGGAACAGAAGGCCCGGACCTTGTCGTGGGCGGTGATGGGGCTGATGAAGCTCTCCTCCTTGAGGGAATTGATCTTTTTAGCGGAGGCGGCGGGAACGACATAGCGAATGGCGGTGCCAGCGCTGATCTTCTCTTTGGCGGTGCTGGTAATGACTTTCTGATCGGTGGTGGAGATTTTGACTGGCTATCCGGCGGCGAGGGCAGTGACACGCTCCAAGGGGATGTCGGAGAAGACCTGCTTGAAGGTGGCGCAGGGAACGACCGCCTTTTCGGCGGGGACCAGGCCGATCTTTTGATTGGCGGTCGAGGCAATGATCTGGTCGCGGGGCAGAACGGCAACGATGAGATGCACGGTTGTAGTGGGGCTGATCGCATTTTTGGGGGAGATGGGGATGACAGCGGCTTTGGCGGGGGTGGCGATGACATCCTTGTTGGCGGAACCGGAAATGATCGCCTAACGGGGTGGAACGGCAACGACTCCCTCTACGGTGGCGCTGGCTTTGATGATCTCTTTGGTGGTGCCGGCGATGACCTTCTCGTCGGGAAAGATGGCGACGACCTGCTCAATGCAGGTGATGGCGACGACCGTGTTTTCGGCGGTCGGGGCAATGACGAGTTGAGCGGCGGTGATGGTGAAGATCAGCTCTTTGGCGGCGGTGGCGCGGATGCGCTCAATGGCGGTGCGGATGCGGATTTCCTACGTGCCGGGGCCGGTGATGACACGCTAACGGGTGGCGATGGGGAAGACACATACTCTTTCGCAAGCGGGGCAAACGGCGCGAACAGGATCACGGACTTCAACGGGTTGGAGGACAGGCTGGAGATCGCGAATGTAGATGAAGACGAAGTGATCTCAATCCTGCTTGGTCAAGGAGACGGTAACGACGCACTTCTCATTTCTAGCGTCAACGCGAATTGGAGCGTGCTTGTCGAGGACGCCGAGGACCTCTCGGAGGATGACCTCTCCTTTGCTTAAACTCGCTTGCGAGTCCCTTGGGTTAACTCTCTTGCGAGTGGTCACGGGCGTCTTTCGTGGGCGCACGTTCGCTTTTGGGCTATCACGCCGCGCGGATTCCAGCTTTTAACGCGCTATGACAGTCGACCCCACCCCTATCGCTTCGCACTTCGTTAATGGCGCGTATCTGGAGGATGATGCGGGCGATGTGATTAATGTCGTTTACGCCGCGACTGGGGAGAAGATCGCGCAAGTTCATGCGGCGACGCCAGCCGTTGTTGAGGCAGCACTCGCGGCGGCAAAGGCGGCGCAGCCTGCCTGGGCTGCTATGACCGGGACCGAGCGGGGTCGTATCCT
This sequence comes from Pseudomonadota bacterium, assembly GCA_039024915.1. Classification (NCBI taxonomy): domain Bacteria; kingdom Pseudomonadati; phylum Pseudomonadota; species Pseudomonadota bacterium. Next base: position 387 of record JBCCPK010000026.1, on the reverse strand, counting down.
GCGTAGGGCGGCCGATATCATACGCGAGCGCAATCAGGAGCTGTCCGAGCTTGAGACATTCGACACCGGCAAGCCGCTGCAGGAAACCCTCGTCGCCGACGCAACCTCAGCGGCCGATGCGTTGGAGTATTTCGGCGGTTTGGCGGGCAGCCTGACAGGGGAACATATCCCGCTCGGGGGTGACTTTGCCTATACGATCCGCGAACCGCTTGGGGTTTGCGTGGGCATCGGCGCGTGGAATTACCCGACGCAGATCGCTTGTTGGAAAGGCGCGCCGGCGCTTGCCTGCGGGAATGCCATGGTCTTCAAACCCTCTGAGACGACCCCGCTTTGCGCGCTTAAAGTCGCGGAGATTTTGCATGAGGCCGGGCTTCCGGCGGGGCTCTT
>JBCCPK010000025.1 GCA_039024915.1 Pseudomonadota bacterium | reverse complement strand
TTTGCGGGATAACCCCGCCAGCACTGGATAGCCCATGCCGCTAAGCGAGGAGAGCCCGCGCACCAAAGCAAGGTTGTCCTCGATACGCTTACCAAAGCCAAAACCGGGATCAAGCAATATACGCGATCGGTCGATGCCAGCATCGACGCATGCGTCGATCCGCTGCTGCAGGAATTCGCCTACCTCTACTACAACGTCGGTATAGCTGGGGTTTTCCTGCATCGTCCTGGGGGCGCCTTGCATGTGCATCAGGCACACATGAACCCCCGCTTCCGAGGCTGCCTGCAGCGCGCCCGGGGCTTGTAGTGCACGCACATCATTGATCAATGTGGCACCGGCCCTGACAGCCGCAGACATGACCTCCGGCTTACTGCTGTCGATGGACATCACTACCGGCGAGGCGCTTGAGAGTGCCTCGATGACCGGAATTGTCCTTTCGAGCTCTTCCTCTGTGGCAACGTCCGATGCGCCCGGACGCGTCGACTCACCACCGATATCAATGATGTCGGCACCGGCCTCCACCATAGAGAGTGCAGCGGCAACCGCAGTGTGCACCCCAATATTTTTTCCACCATCGGAAAACGAGTCCGGCGTGACGTTCAGGATGCCCATAATCAAAGGGCGCTGCTTAGCAAGCAGCGCCCCTACGGCAGATCGCCGTTCAGACATGTCGATGGAACCTAGCTGCTTTGTCCCGCTGGTCCACCGATCGATCCACTCGGACCACCAGACTTGCGCTTTGAAGGCCCGTCGCCTGTCACCGCGTTTGGCGGATTGTCGTTGTCATTCCAATCTGCCGGCGGGCGAGGATCACGACCTTCCATGATGTCAGCGATTTGCTTCTCGTCGATCGTCTCGTACTTGATCAACGCCTCAGCCATCACGTGCAGCTTGTCTGTATGGTCCTTAAGAATCTGCTCAGCCCGCTCATAATTCAGATCGATGATCGAACGAATCTCCTCGTCGATCGCTTTCGCAGTCTGCCCCGAAACCTGTTTGGTTTGCGTCATCGTGCGGCCGAGGAACACCTCGCCCTCTTCCTCGCTGTAGCTCAATGGCCCCAGGCGATCAGAGAGCCCCCATTTCGTGACCATATTGCGCGCAATGTCAGTCGCACGCTCAATGTCATTGGAGGCACCCGTCGTAACGCTATCCGAGCCGAAAATCAGCTCCTCGGCGATACGGCCACCAAATAAACTCGAGATCTGAGAGTTCAGCCGTTGCTTGGAGTAGCTGTATCGGTCTTCCTCCGGCAAGAACATCGTCACCCCCAGCGCGCGACCTCGAGGAATAATGGTGACTTTATAAACGGGATCATGATCCGGAACGTTTAGACCGACAATGGCATGTCCCGCCTCGTGGTAGGCCGTCAGTTTCTTCTCGTCGTCGTTCATCACCATGGAACGACGTTCTGCGCCCATCATGATCTTGTCTTTCGCTTTCTCGAACTCCTCCATGCCAACCGTGCGCCGATTGGCACGAGCCGCAAACAAGGCGGCCTCATTGACAAGATTTGCGAGATCCGCGCCGGAGAACCCTGGCGTGCCACGCGCGATGATGCCTGGACGCACATCATCTCCGAGCGGCACCTTACGCATGTGTACACGAAGAATTTGCTCCCGACCGCGCACGTCCGGAAGCGGCACCACCACTTGTCGGTCGAAGCGTCCCGGTCGAAGCAGCGCCGGATCCAAAACGTCGGGTCGGTTCGTTGCTGCGATCACGATAATGCCTTCGTTTCCTTCGAAGCCATCCATTTCTACGAGCAGCTGGTTCAGCGTTTGCTCACGCTCGTCATGCCCACCGCCAAGGCCGGCACCACGATGACGCCCCACGGCATCGATTTCGTCGATAAAGATGATGCAGGGCGCGTGCTTCTTCGCCTGTTCAAACATGTCTCGGACACGCGAGGCGCCGACACCCACAAACATCTCAACGAAGTCTGAACCTGAAATGGTAAAGAACGGCACCTTGGCTTCACCCGCAATCGCTCGCGCAAGTAACGTCTTACCAGTACCGGGTGATCCAACCATCAAGACCCCTTTAGGGATCTTGCCGCCAAGACGTTGGAACTTGCTCGGGTCTTTGAGGAAGTCGACGATCTCCACGACCTCTTCCTTCGCCTCTTCGACACCCGCAACGTCACTGAAAGTGACACCGACCTGGTCCTCACCAAGCAACCGTGCCTTGCTCTTGCCGAACGACATCGCGCCGCGGCCGCCAGCGCCGCCGCCTTGCATCTGGCGCATGAAATAGATCCAGACGGCGATCAGTAACAGTACCGGGAACGAGTGGACGAGGAGCGTTACGAGCAGGCTCTGCTGTTCCGGTTCCGGCATGTCGAATTCGACACCCCGCTCCTGAAGCTCGCCAATCAGCGCTGAAACGTCGCCGCTCTCCGGGTTATAGGCGAAAAACCGCGAGCCGTTCTTCGTCATATATCGGACTGTCGGTCCGTCGAAACTCACCGATTCCACCGAATTGTCTTCGACCCGGTTCAGGAACTCCGAGTAGCGTTCCTGCTGGGCTCCCGCCATGCCTGCGCCATTAAAGCTCTGCACGACGGTCATCAAGACCAGCACGATCGCCACAAAACTCAGGATATTCTTGGCTGAATCATTCACGAATTTGCCTCTTTAGGACACGATGTCGACAGTTTCGCCGACGATCGGGGACTTTCTGCTTGGAAAATGGGGCAGGCGCTGCCCGTTGATAGACACGACCCGGATTCCTTCGC
>JBCCPK010000024.1 GCA_039024915.1 Pseudomonadota bacterium | reverse complement strand
GGCGTGATGTAGTAGCCGACGGCCAGAATGAAGACGAGCAACAGGCCCGCCCCGATACCGGGAATGGTCTGCGGGAAATAGACTTTCCAGAACGCCCGCGCCTGCGACGCCCCTAGCGACCGCGCCGCGCGCACGTAGCTGGGCGGGATCGTCTTCATCACGGAGAACAGCGGAAGGATCATGAACGGCAGCAGAATGTGCACCATCGCAATGATGGTGCCCGCCTGATTATACATCATCTCCACGCGACCGGTGGTCCCGATGACCCCCATGGCCTGCAGTGGATCGAAAGCTTGAATGACCTTGAGAAAATCGAAGAAGCCCAGTGCGTCGAGCGCGTCGTTCACCACACCTTGTGACTGCAGCAACACCATCCACGAGGTCGTGCGCACCAGCAGCGATGTCCAGAATGGCAACAGCACCAAAATGAGCAGCAGGTTTGCATAGCGCATAGGTACGGTGGCCAACATATGCGCGACGGGGAACCCGAGCAGCAGACATAGGCCGGCGATAACTGCCGACAGGATCAAGGTGCGCTGGAACAGATCGACATAGACCGCGCGCTTCGGATCGACCGCGACCACGGAGCCGTCGGGCTGCTGTGTCAGGTCAACGGCGGAATAGTAGAAAGACGCGGTGTTGGGTGATGATGCCCGCCGCATCACGCCCCAAAGATCAGCTTCCGTCCAGCGCTTGTCGGTTTTCGCGAAAGCTTCCTTGAAGGGGGCCTCCAGACGATCGGCCCTCCGGCCAGTCTTGGTGAAGAGCGATCGGGAACCGGGCAGGTCATAGTTGATGCGGGTACCCATTTGACCGGCCGTCCGCTCTTTCTTCGCGACCTTCATATCGGCGGCAAGCGCCTCCCATGCCGCCTCGTCTTCCGGCACGCCGATAACGCCCGGGTTCTCATCGAACCACTGCGACAGCGCCGGTGCATTGGCGGAGAACGCATCATTATTGACCGAGCGGAAAAGCATCGAGCCGATGGGCGCGATGAAGGTAATGAGGATGAAGGCCAGCAGCGGGGCAACGAGAATGAAAGCGCGAATGCGCGCTTGGCGCTGCGCCTTGGCAAGTGCCGCTTTGAGCGGCGTGCCGTCTGCAGTCGTCAGATCGCCGGTGCCGGCATCTGGTGCAGCTGCGGCCAAAGCTGATGCGGTATATCGAGATGCGTCCGCAAAAGGCGCCGCCTGGAATTGCTTGTGATCGCCTGCGGTTGTGTCGGCCATATCTGCCCCCTCGCTTCCCCATCGAAGCGGAAAAATCGGTATGTCGGCGGCGCGGTTGGCGGCCATCTCCGACGATGTTCTCAAGTTTGGCAGCGTGGCCCAATTTGCGGGCTAGCTGCAAGGGTCAAGCTCAAACAAGACCCCATGAAAAAGCCGGGACACCCGCAGGATGTCCCGGCTCTTTTAGTCGATAGCGCCGGGCGGAACGATAAGCGCGCTCATCATCATCGCCCGAAGCGTCTTAGCTGTTCAGCCAGGCGTTGAAACGCTCGGACAGTTCCGCGTCGCGGTCAGCCCAGAACTCGAAGGAGTTCACGAGAGCGTTGCCCATGTTGGCAGCAGCGGTTGGCATCTGCGGACCCATGTCCGTTTTGCCGTCCTGATACTTGCCGACGAGCGGGCCGGAAGATTTGCGGGCCGGACCGTAGGAGATCCACTTGGCCTGCTCTGCCAGCTGTTCGGTTGCCGTGGCGAACTTGATGAACTCCATAGCACCTTCTTTGTTCGGTGCGCCTTTGGGGATCACGAACAGGTCGAAGTCGAGGATCTGACCGTCCCAGACGATTTCGAAAGGCTTACCTTCGGAAACGGCTGCGTTGAAGATACGACCGTTATAGGCGGTGGACATGGCGACTTCGCCATCGGCCAGCAGCTGTGGCGGCTGTGCGCCTGCTTCCCACCAAACGATGGAGTCTTTGATCGTGTCCAGCTTGGCGAGGGCGCGCTCGACGCCTTCATCGGTTTCCAGCGTCTTGTAGACATCACCGGCAGCAACGCCGTCAGCCATCAGAGCCATTTCAAGGTTAGCCTTTGCGGACTTACGCAGGCCGCGCTTTCCTGGGAACTTCGTGGTGTCGAAGAAGTCGGCCATGGTGGTCGGCTTATCGCCCGAGAACTTGGACGAGTCATAAGCATAGATGGTCGACCACACGATGTTGGCAACCGCGCAATCGGTCAGAGCGCCTTCGATGAAGTCGTCGGAGGCTGGCGTGCCATCGGGCGCTGCGGGCAGAGCGGAAGCATCGATGGGCTCCAGCAGGCCTTCGTCGCACAGGCGCACGGCGTCGGAGAATTCGACGTCTGCAACATCGACGGTCACGTTACCGGCTTCAACCTGTGCCTTGATGGGCTTGGCGGGGTTGTCGGAGTCGACGGAGTTGATTTTGACACCGGTCTTTTCAGTAAACGGCTTATGGTAAGCCTCAACCTGGGACTTGGTGTAAGCACCACCCCAGGACATCACGGTCACGGGCTTGGAGTGGCCGTCTGCAAATGCAGCGGTTGCGCCGAACGCAACAGACGCGGACAGCACGGTGCCTGCGAGAAGTTTTGTCAGTTTCATCTGGTAGTCTCCCTTTGAGATAGCTCTCATGTTTGTATCCGGCCGTGATTTTGGTCGTATCGGCTGGATGGTTTTGCGGTCGCGACAATTGAGGGGCCGCAACCTGCAACTGTGGTGGCCGTTACATGGCCAAATGATCGAGTGCTCGACAATCGGCGGCTTTCCAGCCGACCCGCACGGTCTCTCCCTCTGCGAGAGGTTTGTGATCCGCGCTGTTGGGCACTTTGACGATGAAGTCCGGATTGCCGGCAACGTTC
>JBCCPK010000023.1 GCA_039024915.1 Pseudomonadota bacterium | reverse complement strand
TTGGTCTCTGGTCCCGCTTCTTCCGGCAACCGAGGTGCTGAACGCGCGGTTTGCGTGCGGCGACACGCATATGTGCCGCGCTGGTCTCACCAAAACCACGACAATGTCAGCGCAGTTGCGCAGAACGGGTTTGCAACACCTACCTACTGGTTGGTAAGTAACTCTGCGAGTCGACCTGCGCCTTTATGGGAGGGAAAACAAAAGATGCATGTAAACGCGGATTTCAGCGAGCGCATTGTGGTTCGTTTCGACGACACAGAATGGGTTGCTTCTCCAATGCCGGGCGTGGAGAGAAAGATGCTCGACAGGATTGGCGAGGAGGTTGCTCGCGCGACAACCATTGTTCGATTTGCTCCGGGAAGTGCGTTCTCGGCGCATACGCATGATGGGGGCGAGGAATACCTCGTGCTTGAGGGCACGTTTCAGGATGAGGATGGTGATTTTCCTGTAGGATCATATGTTCGCAATCCACCGACCTCCTCGCACACGCCAGCTGCGCAAGACGGTGCAACGATCCTTGTGAAACTGCATCAATTCGATCTGGCGGATCGCACACAGGTGCAGATCAATAGCGCGGTGGCCAAGTGGGCTGCCACAGAAGAAGGCTCGAAAAGGCTGCCGCTGCATGCCGATGATCGCGAGACGGTCGTGATGGAAAGCTGGGCCCCCGGCACGCTCCATGAAATCGACGCATCGGGCGGATTAGAGATTTTCGTGATCGGCGGCGACCTTACCGAAGGTGAGGATCATCTTGGGCGCTGGGATTGGTTGCGTCTGCCGGTGGGCGCACGATTTGAGGCCAGGACAGGCGACGAAGGTGCACGTGTCTGGATCAAGACTGGACACCTGCGCGGCGTCACCTTGCGTGCGCCATGACGCGGGATACAGACATTGTGATCGTTGGCGCAGGTCTCTCAGGCCTTGCTCTGGCACACAGGTTGCATAGTGAAGGCCGTCACGTGGCGCTTCTGGAAGCGCGTGACCGCACCGGAGGGCGCGTCCTCACGCAGGACGGATATGATCTTGGGCCCGCATGGATATGGCCGCAGAACCATCGCGTGCTGGCTCTTGTTCATGCCCTTGGGTTGAAAACCTTCCGTCAGCACAGCGAAGGCCGCCTTGTCTTTGAAGATGCGCGGGGCGCGATCCGGCGCGATCTCGATTTTTCCACAATGAGCGGCGCATATCGGATTGAGGGCGGTCTTGGCCGACTCACCGATGCACTGACCCGTGACCTGGGGGATGTGCTGCGCCTGCGACACACGGTTCAGCGCGTGATCGATGAGGATCGCGGCATTACACTTACAGGAGAGGGGTTTTCGATGCGCACGGAGCGCCTCGTTCTCGCGTTACCGCCGCGGTTGGCATCGGGCATGGGTCTTTCTGTCCCTGACGTGCCGACATGGATGGCGGGGCATGCCAAGTTCGTCGCAGTGTATGACGATCCGTTCTGGCGCACCTTGGGATTGAGCGGGGATGCTATTTCTCATCTGGGTCCGTTGGCGGAAATCCATGACGCCTCTCCCGCGCGAGAACAGGAAGGTGCCTTGTTCGGATTTGCCATGGCAGGTATGGCAAGTCAGCCTGGGTTCAAGGACGCCGCCAAGGCGCAACTTGGCCGTCTCTTCGGACCTGAGGGCAGCAAGCCGCACAAAGTTCTCATCAAAGACTGGAGCGCAGATCCAGCAACCGCAACGCCCGCCGACCGAGATCCGCTTGCCTCGCACCCCCAGTACCACGCCCTTGCACCATCCGGTCGCGTGATCTTTGCAGGAACTGAAACGGCGCCAAACGAAGGTGGTTTTCTCGAAGGCGCGCTTGAAGCGGCGGAGATGGCGCACGGGCATCTGTCGAAGGTGGCGGCATGACCTCGTTGGACAGAGTGCGCGCCGCGGCCGAAGCACGCCTCAGGACAGGCGGATTCAATGGTTTTTCATTCCGTGACATCGCCCGCGATGCAGATTTGACCAATGCTGGCGTGCATCATTACTTTCCAACGAAGACTGATCTTGTGGTGCGCCTGGTGAAGGACTACACAGAGCGTTTCCGCGACGCGCTTCATGACTGCCCCGCCGAGGTGAAAGTCGAACGCTTGACAGACTTGTTCGCAGACAGCCTTCGGCAGGACGGGAAAATGTGCCTGTGCGGTTTGCTGGCTGCGGAAAGCGGCGGGCTGCCCGCGCCAGTGGCCGAAGCCGCCCGGACGTTTTTCGAGACACTGTCAGATTGCCTTTCGGATGCGTTCCCGGACAGCCCGGATCCCGGGTCCGAGGCACTGCGCGTGCTCGCGCAGCTGGAAGGCGCCGCGCTTGTTGCGACCTTGTACTCTGATCCACTGGTTTTCGAAGAGCTTGCGCGACACGCGCGTTGATAAACCAAAACTCGACAACCAACCGCGATTTGGTCAGTTGAATGAGCCAGCACCTAACGCGCGTTGCCTACCGCCTGAAGGTGTTCGGTTAGCAGGGGCAGGCGATCATTGCCCCAAAAGGTTTCATCATCACAGATGAATGTCGGTACGCCAAAGACACCTTCGGTCAACGCTGTCTTGATGGTGTTTTCGTGCAAAGAAGAGGCTGGTCCACCGTTGAGGGCATCACTGACGTTCTGACGCGTGACCTCACATTCAGCAGCAGTTTTTAACAGAACCTCGATGTTCATTTTGATACCCTTTGCAAAGATAGCAGTGTACATCGCTTTCATGAGCGCACGGCGCCGATGTAGATCAGGGTGAGACCAGCAAGTGAGTGCTAAAGTATCGGCACTTAAATCAGAGATCTGAGGCTCCACATAGGCAACCTTGTAGTGCGCGGCCCATCTGATGGCGTCTCGATGCCGAAAGTCAGTCGTATATTGTCCCGCGAGAACGGGTTGATCGAATGGCGATCCTTCGGGCCTTGCTCGCCGGATCAGTTCGATAGA
>JBCCPK010000022.1 GCA_039024915.1 Pseudomonadota bacterium | reverse complement strand
GAAGCGCGGACGCCCAGAATACCCTTCTCCAGCATCGCGTCGAAACCTTCGATCACATCCTGCTCGGTGCCTTCCGTGTCGACTTTTAGAAAGTCCGGGAACAGGCCCAACTCTTCAAAGACATCGTCACCGGTTTCCATGTCGATTTCGAGAGTCTCGTCGATTTCCGCCTGACCTGGCTTAAGGTGGCGGAAGCATTCGGACGTCAGGTCCGGCTTCAGGCAGGAAGACAGGCCGCGGTGGCGGGTGAGGTAAAATTCGCGCTTGCCCTTTTCCTTGTCGAGCGCCTTTTCCTCGACCTCATATTTGAACGACGCGGTCTGCTGATAAATTTCACGCAGACGCTCAGCTTCTTCCGGATCAGGTTCGAAGGCGATGTGATGCACCGGCGCATCGTAATTGTTCCAGGTGGGGTGGATGCCGTAGCGGGCGCCGATATCGGCTGCGACCGTCATGTCGTTCAGTTTGGCCATGAGCGGGGCTCCTCGGTAGTGTGGGCGTTGCGGTTGTTGGCTGGCCTAACGGTCAAGCCATCGGCTTTTCATCTTCGGTACCATCGCGATAGGCGAGGTCCGGCAAGGTACGGTAGAAGCGGCCACCAGCGGCCACGAATTCCGGCTGGCGGCTGGCGATTGCAGTCGTATAGCGCCAGGCCAGCACACCGACATCGCATGGCATCTCATTCTTCAACTGGGCGCCCGTGAGCACCGGAATATCACCATGAGTGGAACGTATAATGTTGGTCAGCGGCGTGTCATCAAACACGGCGTCAATCAGGTCGCCCAGCTCGAAATAATGGATCAGCGCTGCGCAACCGACAGACGCGCCAAAGGCGAGACCGCGACCAGTTTTCTGACGCGATTCTTCCAAACGCTTGCGTATTTCGGCGCCGGTTTCGGCGATGCGTTTGTTGAACGTGTCGAAAAGGCGCCCGTCGTAAAAGCCGGCTTTTTCTTCTTCCGCAATCAACTCCCCGACGCTTGCATCCACCGCGCGAGACCCGCCTTTTTTCTGGGCGATGAAGCGGATGGAACCACCCTTCGGCGCGATGCGCTCTGAGCGAATGAGCTCCAGACCGAGTGAGTCGAAAAATGCCTGCGTCGGGCGCGTAGCAAAATAGGAAATGTGCTCGTGATAGATCACGTCGAGCAGCATTCGCTCAATCATGTCGAGGGCATACTGCGTCTCGACGACGAGAATACCGTCATCAGCCATCACGGTCTTCGCACCCTCAAAGAGGGCATGGAGATCATCAATATTGGCGACAGTGTTGTTAGAGATAACGACGTCGGCAAGACCCTGTTCTGCGGCGATCTTGTCCGCCAAATCCTGTGTGAAGAAATCGCCGATCGTGGGGATGCCCCGCTCGGTTGCGTCGCGCGCAATACGCTCTGCCGGATCGATCCCTTGCACCTTGGCGGCACCATGATCCTTCGCCAGCTGCAACAACGAGCCATCGTTGGAGCCAATATCGATGACGAAGCTGTCCTTCGTCAGATCGCCACGCTCCACGAGCTCCGCCATGAAGCGACCGAAATGCTCACGAAGTCCAAGTGATATGCCGGTCTCGTATTGGAAGTTGCGATACTGAAAGGCCGGATCGACGATGGTCGCCAGTTGGAGATGGCCACAATCGCCACACTGCCAGCAATCGGCGGGCGCTACGTCTTCCACAAGCGTGCTTTGTCCCACATTGGGAGAAGCCACGGGCAGTGCAGCAAGCGGCACAACTTTGTTCATCTTTGCGCTATGGCAAAGGCGGCATGTGTCGCGAAGAGTGTAGAAAGACTCGGTCATGAATTCACGCAACGACTGATCGCCACATAGCGTCGATCAGTTTCATATCCTGCAAGCAATTGGCGGGCTTATTGCCGGAATCGTTGCCTTTTTCCAGCCCTTCAACAAAGTTTCGCGCTTGCCGAGCAAAAGCCCAAGGCGTGTTGCCGGTCTGCACCTCAATCTGATGCAACCCGTCGTGATCGCGACATTCGATACGCGCGTGGGCGCTCATATCCAGCGGCGAGGGAATGATGAGCGACAGACGACCATTGGCGAAGGTCACGTCAAGCTGCTGATCCCAAACGCCCGTCCACACCGGCGCTGCCACGAGATCAATAGGAACCTCGCCTGCCATGAGTGATGCCCGTTGGGTCTTGGTCGCATCGCTGGAGAAGCGCTGCAGCAGCAACCCATCACCGAACAGGAAGCGGAGCAGATTAACATCGTGACTCATGACGTTGAGACAGTAGCGATAAGAATCACCGAGTTCTGGCGGCAACCAGTCAGGCGCATCAACCGCTTCGGGATACCGCACGATACGACTACCACTGCGGCGAAAATGTTCAGGCGGTACCACACCGTAGCGCGCACAGAAATCACGCATTGCCACATGACGGATGGGGCCGAGCCTCTGTGTGGTGGCTGGATCAGCCAGCATCGCTCTTAACTGTTGAACTCCCGGATCGTGGCGCTTCATGAATCCAATGGTCCAGTCGGCTTCATGGTCCGCGGCAAGGTCTGCAAGCGCTTGAGCTGCATCTAAAGTTAAAGCCATCGGCTTTTCGGACAGAACTGGCTTACCCGTCTTCAGTGCATCACGCACCACCAGTTCCTGCGCCTTCAAGGGCAAGCAGACCACCAGAGCATCGAAGTTTCCAGCAGCCAACAGGTCCTGGTAGGCACTGTACTGAGCGTCGAAACTATGGGTCTTGCCCACGTTCTCCAGAAGCTCCGGGGCAGGCTCCGACAATGCCGTTAGGCGCACATTCGGCAAGGCACTTAACGGACCGATATGGGCAATTTGCGCGATGAAGCCACCGCCTATGACGGCAATATCAGGCATCGCAGGGCTCGTGTTCGGACCAGGTCATCATACAAGCCCGATCACACACCTTCGACCGAGTGGCAAGTTTTGAACATTCGCCAACAGCATACAGGCAAGGCACGCTCACGTATCGAGCACGTCGCCCAACGTCATGTCGTGAAGAATCCACGCCGAACAATTGTGCCCGTAATTGTAGAAGTGCGACGCAGAGAACCGATCCGCATTCTTGGCGAGAAATTCATCGAACGCACGTCTCTGGCCAAAGAGTGGGTTACCACGATTGCAGTTCCAGTCGTCGAACAAGAGGATCGTTCCGTCCTGAAGCACGTCATCTCGCACAAGGGCATCGAAACACTCCACGGTGGACTGATATAGGTCGCAATCAAGATGAACGATCGCTGCTTTGGT
>JBCCPK010000021.1 GCA_039024915.1 Pseudomonadota bacterium | reverse complement strand
GATGAAGACGACGACAATCTCGCTGACATCATTCCCGTCGGCAGTGACGACGACAAAGACGATACATGATCATTTTATTGCTTTGCTCACCCCGATAAGGGGTTAAGGAAAAACGGTTCGGGAAGCCTGCAAAACAGGCTTGTCTTACCCACCGGCGTTTCGTAAGGAAGCGCCGTTCGCTCCGCCGACTGGCGAGCCGAACCATCCCGGGCGCAAGGCACAGCCAAGCGTCCACCCGATCCAACCCGGCTCACCCGGCCGCGCAGAAGATCAGGGGCTATAGCTCAGTTGGGAGAGCGCTTGCATGGCATGCAAGAGGTCGTCGGTTCGATTCCGTCTAGCTCCACCATTCATAAATCACTGTCTTACATGGTCTCTTCGTTTGCGAAGAAACTTAGGCAATTCCGCTGCTTGCGTGTCTCACTGACGTATGAGGCCCGAGAATGGGCCGTGGCTTGAGCACCGTTTCCCCATCGGTTTGACAAGTGCTACGGGTGCGAGTCGTTCCTGAGAGTCTACGGCTCGGTGCCCAGTTAGTTAGCCATCACGGTATCCGATCAGCTGATAATCGCCGCGCTGGCTGGCTTAGATCACAACTAACTGCTGGTTCTCGATCTGCTTGATGGTGCGTGGAAATGAGCACTGTTTGTTCGTCTTCAAAGAGGACTTCTTTCCTGTCTTGGTCATCGGTCAATCCTTTGATCTCTGCGGCCGACAAAATGCCAAGCTTTGCGCTGACCAACGACCCGCGATCAAAAAATGGAGGCCTAGAGACAGGCATAAGTGAATGTCCGCCGCACGAACACACATGCCCGCTACAAGCGAGATGTCCGGCCAGAGGAGTGCATCACATATGGTCCCACCCCTGTCTGTAGGCGCATATCTTGTTGGCTCGTAAAACAGCATGAAAAATGTATGGTCGTGGCTCTTACGGTGTTTTCTGACACCGGCTAGTGTACTGTCGTAAAAACGGTTTTGCCTTGAATGCGCTGGCCGACTCAAGACTGAGAGCTCCTGAGCATGCAGAGCCTTTTTGCCGGTGCCTGTGCCTGCGTTGTGACAGCGCTGGCGGCCACGTTTCTGTCGGAGCACTATGGTGCTCCTGCCATGCTGATGGCCCTGCTTCTGGGAATGGCGTTGCATTTTCTTATTGAGGATGAACGCGCGAGGCCGGGGATCGAATTTTGCGCGAAGCGGCTGTTGCGCATCGGGGTTGCTTTGCTGGGCGCGCGTATCTCGTTTGAGATGGTTCAGGCGTTGGGGGCGAGCGTAGTTGCTATGCTCGTTGCCGCCATTATCGCCACGATCGTGTTCGGCATCGTGGCTGCCAGACTTCTCGGCAGACGGTTTCGGTTCGGTGTTTTAACGGGTGGTGCCGTCGCCATCTGTGGGGCATCGGCAGCGATGGCCATCGCGGCGGTCTTGCCTGCACGCCCAGGTCCCAATGGAAAGGCGGAGGCCGAACGGGCGCTTCTATTCACCGTGCTCGGCGTCACCATCCTCTCCACGATCGCCATGATCGGCTATCCGCTCATCGTATCGGCGCTCGATCTCGACGATGTGGCAGCTGGTATCTTCATCGGCGGCACGATCCACGACGTTGCTCAGGTAGTAGGTGCAGGGTTTTCCATCTCGCCGGAGGCCGGTGAGACCGCGACTCTCGTGAAACTGATCCGGGTGACCATGCTCGCGCCGTTCGTGCTAATCATTGCCCTTGCGGTCAAACGCTTCGGCCCGGCTGACGCGGAAGCGGGGGAGCGGTCGCCATTGATCCCGATGTTCGTCATTGGCTTTTTCTTACTAGCAGCGCTCAACTCCTTTGGGCTGATACCAGAACTGGTGGGCGACTATCTGGAAGCCGCATCACGATGGGCATTGGTGACGGCCATCGTCGCCGTCGGGATCAAGACGTCGCTGCGAAGCATTCTTGATGTCGGCGGTCAGGCGGTGGCACTCATTGTTCTGGAAACAGTCTTCATCGCGGGCTTCGTGCTGCTCGCGCTGAAGTGGATGGCGTGAGCGCAGCAGGCTCCGGCACGCCGGTCGAGGGAGCCTTCCTTAGCTTTGAGCCGACCAATAGCCGGCGATATAGGAGTTCTTCTTCAGCCCACCCGCTTCGGCAAAGGAAGCGCGGATGTTCGCAGCGTCGTGCTTTTCTCCGGCGAACCAGATGAAATCATCGTCCACCCCATCTTGGAGTGCATCACTTACTAGCTCAGCCATGGATGCCTCCTCATCCGCGAGATGCCAAGTGACTTCGATACCGGGATGATCTGGCACCGGGTAATCGAGCGAGGCAGGATGGTTGCCGCAGAACGTCGCCTTCCCCTCTACCCCAGTCGGTAGGGTCTCCAAGATGCGCGCCATGGCTGGAAAGGCAGTTTCGTCGCCGAACATCGTGATACGGCTGCAGGATGGGATACCCTGGCCGCCGGGGCCGGTCAGGCCAATCGTGTTACCGGGCAGAGCTTTCTCAATCCACTGTGTGATGCGACCGCCATCGTGCAAGAAGACATCGATATCCAACTCGTTGCTCTCGTGATCGATGGCACGCGCAGTATAGACCGGACGGTGCAGGGCCGCTTCGCCCTTGGGCCAAACTGCAGCGCCGTTTTCGCCCACATGGGGCCAGACGATTTCATCTAGACCGGCAGTTGGAAGCGCAAATCGCAAATGGATGGCGCGATCGTCGAAGGCACTGAGATCACCGCAGGCAAGCCGCACGCGCTTGAACGCGTCACACAGATCGACGACCTCCACCACACGGGTGATCTGGAAATTGGGCGGAAAACGGTCGATCGTATCGACACTGTCCGACCATCTTAGCTGCGCTGCATCATCGGGTACTATTCGGTTGAGCTGGTCGAGCACGCCTTCTTTGACGATGAACAGTCTGGCACGATCAGAAGCTGCGATCTCGATCCGGACACTTGCGGCGGCGTCTCGCACCGTCACGACGCCGTTCATCGTGCGGAAGCTGAGCGTATCCGGCGCATTCTGCAGGATATCGAGGCCACGCGCCTGAGCGGTTTCGAGGAATGGGTCGCGAATGGCTAAGAACGCGACGTCAGAAAGGAGTGCGTGGGTTTGCTCTTCAAGAGGCTTGGTGGGTCGCGCGTCCATGTCAGCGGATACTCGATATGCCGCTAGACAATGACGTTCAACGCCGAAGGTAGCGAGGTGATGATATCGCGCCATTGATTGAGCGGCGTTCGTTGCTCATCAACATCGCAGGCAAGCACGGCGATGCACCGGTCCATCGTGTCGTAGATCTCCAGCATGGGAACATCGACGCCGGCATCGCACCGCATCACGCTGTAGACATGGGCAATCGCATCGAGGTCGAGGACCATCATGGAATGTCCTGAATGAAGAAAGAGGAGTCCGTCTTCGACGTTGGCAAAATCCAGGGTCCCATAGTGGGACTGCATCAACCCCCTGCTTGTGACGATCTGCAGGAAAGGCAGCCTTCTTTGGACCAGGTGAAGCAGGACATGTTCCAGGACGTGCGGATCGATCTTGCGGACTTCTTCTGGCTTGCAGGTACGCAATGTCCTCAATCGACCCGGCCCGCCATCCTTGAGAATATCGTCGAGGTGATCGCCAAATGACATTGAACTCCACTGTCGTCGTGCCTGCAAATGCGGCATCAGCGAGACCACGTTGTCCTTCCGTTGGGGTGCCTTGTTTTCGCTCTGGAAGAGCCGTGTCGATCCTCGCCACTCCTCGAACGAGGCGCAGGACGCAGCGAG
>JBCCPK010000020.1 GCA_039024915.1 Pseudomonadota bacterium | reverse complement strand
AGCCTGGGACATGGCGCTCGACTATTGGAAGACCCTGCACACAGATGATGGCGCGCATTTCGACAAAGTGGTCACTCTAGATGCCCGTGATCTGACACCTATCGTCTCTTGGGGCTCATCGCCGGAAGACGTCGTGGCGGTGACCGGCGAAGTGCCAGATCCTTCACTCATCGAAGACGAGAACAAGCGCGCCTCCAAGCAGCGCGCGCTGGAATATATGGGGCTAACCCCCGGCACCAAGATCACCGACATCAAGCTCGACCGTGTTTGGATCGGATCCTGCACCAACGGTCGCATCGAAGACCTGCGTGAAGTCGCCAAGATTCTTGACGGAAAGACGATTGCGGATGGCGTCTCCGCCATGATCGTGCCTGGTTCGGGTCTGGTGAAAGAACAGGCTGAGGCCGAGGGTTTGCACGAAATCTTCATCGCAGCTGGTGCCGAATGGCGCGAGCCGGGCTGTTCCATGTGCCTGGCGATGAACGACGATCGGCTGAAGCCGGAAGAGCGTTGCGCCTCCACGTCCAACCGCAATTTCGAAGGCCGTCAGGGCTTCAAAGGGCGCACGCATCTGGTTTCACCCGCAATGGCCGCAGCAGCCGGGGTGGCCGGTCATTTCGTCGACGTGCGCGAACTTTAAACCTCCCCGGACAGCGGCAGTTTTACCTGCCGCCGTCTTCCACATCTGCAGATGCTATGTATATCTAGATGCGCAAGCTCAGTATTTATCGCTCAATCAGCGTTAACGCTTAACTCACCCAAAATCATTAGTCTCGCGTTCGCGTGACATTTTGTGCGCCGGTTTCGTGATTTGGGGGCGACCATGTCTGAGGAAGCGCTACTGCAGCTTTTGCAGCCCTTGACCTATGCGATCATGGGCGCGGGGTTCTGCGGCATCTACTACTATTCTCGAGAATTGGTAGCGGCCAAATTCTGGGCCTTTTCCTACCTGTTTGGCTCACTCGGTTTTTTGATCGATTTCTCGATCTCAAATGGTGACAGTCATCTGACGTCCTGGGCAACAAACATCGCCTATTTCGCTGCGTCCAGCCTGTACGTGACGGGTCATTTTGTGCGCATGAAACAGCCGGTTCCCGTCAAGGCGCTCGCCTTGTTGGGAGCGGTCACGATCATCTTGATGGTGACGTTCCGCCATATCATTCCGGATACGATGTTGCGCACGATTGCAATGAACCTCTGCAACGCAGGGGTCTTCTCCCTCCCTGTTGCAGCGCTTCTACGGCACGACAACAGGCTACCCGACACACCCCTGGTCGACCGTATCGCCGGCATCGTCCTGGCTTTCTTTGTCGTGACCTTTTTTGTCCGCGTCGGACTTCTCGCTTCAGGCACGATTGATCAGAACCTGACTGATGCCAACTACACCGCGTCTGTAATGGCAGCATCATTCCGGATTATCACAACGCTTTGCGCTATGGGTTCAGCAGTGGTGCTCTATGTCATGCTGGGCATCGACATGGCTTCCAGCATTCAACGTCGCTCGCAAGTCGATTCAATGACGACGCTGCTCAACAAACACACTTTCGAGATGCAGGCAAAAATGCTCATTTCGCCTGGCAGAGCAGTCGAGGGGCGCGGACACAGCCTTGTCCTTTGCGACATTGACCACTTCAAAGCGATCAACGATTCCCACGGCCACGCAGCAGGCGATATCGTCATCAAGTGGGTCGGCAGAATCCTCTCAAAGACCGTTCGACAATCCGATCTGGCAGGTCGTGTCGGTGGCGAAGAGTTCGCCTTGCTTCTGCGTGACTGCGACGATGCTGACGCAGCCTCAATTGCTGAAGCACTACGCAGTGTCATTGCAGACCACATGATGGATATCGGCCGGCAGAAGGTCATGGTAACCGCAAGCTTCGGCATCGCTCACGCCCATCCCGACGAAAACTTCACCGAACTCTTTGCACGCGCAGATGAGCAACTGTATCGCGCCAAGAAAAGCGGCAGAAACCGCGTGTGCGTCGCGCCGGAAAGGGCTGGCTATCCGTCAAAGCAGTCAGCAGCGATCATTCGCCCCGTGGAATTCGGTACCAATCCAGGAGCCCGCGTCGCCTGACGAATTCAGCGGTCCGCCTACACTAGCTACTGCTCGCCAAGTTTCATGTCCGGCGAGTAAGTTTTGCCTTCGACGGTCTTCACCACAGCTTGTGCGCAGACGGCTTTACCAGATGTGCTATCGAAGGTCATGGTCGGGGAGCCATGAAGCGTCCAGCCTTTTGAAAGGGCCAGCGAGACCTTGTGGCAGAAGGCAGAGTCATCGCCGCCGGTGAGCAGTCTGTAGAGTGTCATGGTATCGCCCCGCTTTATCGTTTCACGTCATCGTGGTGCTTGGCCGTTTCGCTTGCCTCCTGTAACAAGGCGGCAACCGCGTGGCCATGGATGCCACGCCACAGAGCAAGAGGCCGTACTATGGAAAAATTCGACAAGCTCACCGGCGTTGCCGCGCCCCTGCCCATCATCAATATCGACACCGACATGATCATCCCCAAGGATTACTTGAAGACCATCAAGCGCACCGGTTTGGCCGAAGGCCTGTTTGCGGAAATGCGGCTGAACGAGGATGGGTCGGAAAACCCCGATTTCGTGCTCAATAAACCCGCCTATCGAGAGGCACAAATTCTGGTAGCTGGCGATAATTTCGGTTGCGGTTCATCACGCGAACACGCCCCTTGGGCTCTGCTCGACCGTGGCATCCGCTGCGTGATTTCTACGTCTTTTGCCGACATTTTCTACAACAACTGCTTTAAGAACGGCATTCTGCCGGTAGTCGTGTCTGAAGACGATCTTGAGAAACTATTGGACGACGCATCACGCGGCTCCAATGCAGTGCTGACGGTGGACCTAGAAGAACAGATCATCACCGGCCCCGATGGCGGTTCGATCACCTTCGACATCGACGCCCACAAGAAGCACTGCATGTTGAACGGTCTCGACGATATCGGGCTGACCCTTGAGAAGGCCGACAGCATCGTAACCTTTGAAGGCAAGCTGGAGGCGGAGCGCCCCTGGGTCTGATCAGGCGAGGCTTCGCTTCGTGAAACCTTTCATCCCAGCGAGATTGGAGCCGACCATTTTCGGCCTGCTACTCTCGGGCATGATGAGCTTCATCGTGTCCGGCGTTGCAACGGCACTGGCCCTGCAGGCGATCGATATGGGTGCGTGGATATCGGCGTGGCTGTCTTCTTGGCTAATCGCCTTCCCCGCTGTCCTGATCGTCGCCCCATTGGTGCGGCGAATCCTGCGGGGGCTAGTGAAGCCGACTTAGCGATCCGGCAATTCGTCGAGAAGCCGCCGTTCAGGAATAAATTTCGAGATCATCAGCGCTCGCTCCAGCGCGCCACGCCCCGCTTCGAACCGCTTTGTCTGACGGATGTGAATGATCGCCAGGCCCGTCAAACATCCAAGATGTTTCGGCTCCAGTTCCAGTACTTTCTCACAATCGGCAATCGAACGCTCCCAGTCCTGCCGCAGAAAATGGACATGCGCCCGCTGGTTCCACGCCTCCGCATAGGTCGGATGCTGGTCGATGACCGTTGAGAGTTGGTCGAGCGCAGTAGCGTAGTCGGCATAGCGGGTGGTGCGGATCGCCTTGTTCATCAATTCGGCAGATGCTTCGTCCGGTGTCATGAGCCAGATGTTCCAGAGTTTGCCGACCGCCCTTCGCGCTTCCTCCTCACGGGGTGCGTGTTTCAACTCGTCATAGACCTTCGCCAATTCCGCTTCGCGGTCGAAATCCGAAGCTATCGGCTTGGATGGACCAGGAGTCTGGGCTGACGCAACTGCGGCGAGCATGCTCCACACAAGTGCGAGTACGAATCTCAAGGTTCTACCTCCTTCTCGGCATGGGCATCCATGCGCGCGGCGAGCGCGATATCGCGCTTGGTGACACCTTTCGCATCGTGGCTCGTCAACCGCACATCGACGGTGCGGTAGCTGTT
>JBCCPK010000019.1 GCA_039024915.1 Pseudomonadota bacterium | reverse complement strand
GAAGCGGGCGAGATCATGAGCAGCCTCACCTTCTGCGACGGAGGCAACAAGGAAACTTTTTCCGCGCCGCACGGCGATAGCAAGGATGATTGTGAGCATCAGCATCGACATGATTTTCGACACTTCCGCGCCGATCAGCACAGTGTTGGAGGTGAGGTAGGTGACGTAGTCACGCGTGATCATCGGGTCGACGCGGTCAGTCCAGACGACGTAGCCCACCATCATCGACCAGCAGGCAATGGCGGCGGCACCAGCTGCGATGACGTAGCGTGCCTCGAAGCGCAGGGCCCGCAGGCCGATCAACACGCAGTAGTTCATCACCTCCACCGTCTTCAGCGAAAACGACGCCGGCTGCATATATTGAATATGAAACGAAAAAATCAGCACCGTGAGCAAGACCATGTCGAGCACGATGGATAGGTAGATCAGAAATGACGGCATGGCGCGGCGGGCCGCCAGCATCACGAGCATTCCGGTGAAGATGAGATAGGCGCCGATGATCCAGGGCACCTGCGAGACGGTATCGGGTTCCGGCTTTGGCGAGGCCAGCCACGCCAGACCCCACACGGCGAATATGATGAACTGGATCGCTTTGACCAGAAGTTCCGAGACAAACTCGTTTTCCGTCACCGCATCGAGCACCCGCGCGGGCAGGTTCGCCTTCCCCTCTCGCGGCCAGATATGTCGCGCGGGTTGCGTCAGCAGATTGGGCACGGTGACGGCGTTGCGTCGTTTTCTTTTGGCCTGAACCTCACTCATGATGTGGTCCCGCTGGAAAGACAAACGTTTCGTGAAGACCAAACTTTGCGGTGCGGCTCATACCGCGATGACCAGACCTTCGCGCCCGACTTCGCATTTGCGAAATTCCTTGCGCGCCTGTGCGCCGATCTCGTCCAGCGCATCATCGGTGCGGCTAGGGCGGTGATGGAACAGGCATAACCGCTCGGCGCCAGCCGCTTTCGCCAGCCGAACACCTTCCTGCCAGGTGGAGTGGCCGAAGTTCCAGAACTGCGGAAACTCTTCGTCGGTATAGGTCGCGTCGTAGATCATTAGATCGGCATCGCGGCACGCATCGATAATGTTCTGATCCGGTTCATCAGGGATATGGGTCGTATCAGTCATGTAGCAGATGGCGCGCCCGTCGAACTCGATGCGGTAGCCAATGCACTTGTCGTGATGGTTGAGCGACATCGTTTTGATGATGACGCCCTCTACTGGCTCCAGCACATCACCGGATTCGAAATCCTGATAGGCGATCCTTGCGGAGAAGACCTCCGGGCCGACGGGGAAATAGGGCGGGCTCATGTAGTTCTCGACCATCTTGCGCGTTTTGTCGGGGCCATCGAGGTGCCCAGACCACAGATTGACGGTCACTGTGGGGTCGAAAAACGGCCCAAAGAAGGGAAGCGCGGAAATGTGATCGTAGTGGCAATGGGTGAAAAAGAGATGGATCGGATCGGGCGTCTCACCCTCCGGCAACATGGCGCGCTGGGCCATGATGTCATCGCCCATCATCCGCAGACCGGAACCACCATCGAAGATGAGCCGACGGGTGCCGCAGGTAATCTCAACGCAGGCAGTGTTGCCACCGTAGCGGCTGTTATAGCCCGAAAGCGAAGCCAGTGTGCCGCGCGCGCCCCATATACGGGCAAAGAAGGGGAGCTGGGCCATTGTTCAGGAGGCCTTTTTTAGGCCTGCGAGTTCGCTGCGCGCTTCCGAAAGGTCGTGGGTGGTGCGGGCAAGCCGCTCCACCAGCTCCTTCAAAACTGCCAGTGCCAGCGTGGGTGAATCCTTCACCATGTCCATCATGTGGTCTCGGCTGATCTTGAGAATTTCCAAGTGACCGTCGGCCCGAACAGATGCGGTGCGGGGGATGTCAGCCAGAATGGCCATATCACCGATCACCGAGTTCCGGCCAAGCTGCGCGACGCGGCTGGGTTCTGCCCCCGGCTCTGCCGACACAAGAACATCGGCGGAGCCGTTGATGACGATATAGGCAGCGTCCGCATCATCACCCTGCTGGAACAGCATATCGCCATCGGTGACCGTGATGTGGTCGGATGCGAAGGCCAGCAGTTTCAACTTATTGGCGGGCATCCCGGCGAACATCGGAATGGACCGCAGAAGATCAACCTCTTCCGTCAGTTTACTCATGATCTTTCACCCCAAATTGTGACAACGCCTTCCTGGAAAGCACTGACATCAACGACCGCGCCTTCCAAAACACACTGTTCGGCCACTGTCATATTTCGTTTCACAACAAGCGCCAAGCCAACGCAACAGTTTGCGCCAATTGTGGTTTCCTGTGTTGTGTCGCAGCATCGGCCCATCATGACACCAGCGTACGATAAGTCTCGTCTTCCTGTTGCAAGGCTCTCGGATCGCCATAGCTCTTCAGCCGCTGGCGGTCGAACACCATGACCCTGTTAAAATACTGCGCCAGATGCGGTGCCGTCAGCACCCAGAGCAGACCAAATTTATGACCGGAGCCTCCGGCCGTACGAGCGTGGGCGGCGCGGGCCAGCACCTTCTTGATCAACCTTTCCTGCGTGCGCTGGTCAAGAGCGTTGAGGCCGCGATTGACAATCAGCAGATCGGCACCCTTCAGCAGGCCGCGGGCGAGGATAATGCGCTGGCGCTGCCCTTCCGACAGGCGCTTGCCACCGGTGCCGATGTCGAACTGCAGGCCGATAGAGAAAATCTCTTCTTCCAGCCCCATTTCTTTCAGCAGATCAGTGATCGCCTGCTGTACCTGTTCCTGCGCGTTTTGCACGCCCTGTGCGATGCGACCGAACAGGATGTTGTCCTGGACCGATTCCATCGGGCTGTAGCGGTTCACATCATAGGGCGTAAGCAATTCGCTGATGTTGGCGGGCGGATCGTCATGCAGCATGCGGCGCGCTTCCAGAATGCGGCTTTGCATGTCGCCGTCGAGCAGCTTCAAGCGGTTGCGCTTCTCGATATAGTTCATGGGCAGCTGCAGCAGCATATCGCGCTCCGCCGCTCCCAGCTTATCGAACCCATCTTCCTTGGCCCGCAGCAGCACCGGCGGATAGGCCTCCAATTCCTCTGGCGTCATGAAGTTCAACTGCTCGAAGAACGGGTTGTCGGGTGACAGATCGGCGAAAAGTTCGATGGCCGTATCGGCAAGCTCGATCCCCATCGCGAACATATCACGGTCAAGGCCGGTCTTGGCGAGAACCTCACGCATGTATTCGTTCTTGACGATGGCCGCTGCGGTAAATTCGTCGGCCTGAGAGGCGGTGGCGAAGACGAGGTTTTCTGCAATCGTCGCGTGCTCGTTGTATGCCTCGCGATCCCAAACCTCGACAAGATTTTCAAGCGGCGAGCCTTCGATGCGCTGCCGCAGGGTTGTGCGCACCTCAACCAGTTTCTCGCAAAGTAGCGGTGTCTCTTCGGGGTCGAGGCTCTGGCGCATGGCAAGGCCGGTGACCACCTCATCCATCTCCACGAGATCAAGCACTTCGCGCAGGCGGGGCAGAACCTCCTCCGGGCCGGTGATGCCCATGGCGTCGTAGTCCACCCAGTCGGCATAATAGTTCAGCAGCGTGTTGCCCGCTGCCTTGGCCTCAAGCTCGGTGCGCGGGTGCAGCGGTTCGGCAAGTGATGAGTAATCCGGTTCCGTCAGGGGCGCGTGCTTATTCACGTAGAGAAGTGAATCCAGCAGCGTCATCTGTGGCAGATAGCTTTCAGAACCTGCATAGGCGAAGCGACGGCCGCGCACGGATTGCGGCAGGTCGGTGAGTGAATCGCCATTGATGCGCAACCGCCCCGATGTTGGATTAACGAGACCCGCCAATGCTTCCGACATAACGCCTGCGCCGGAACCCAGCGGCCCGATGGCGGCGGTGATACCATCCACCGGCAGCGTAAAATCGGCATCCTGCAACAGGACAGAACCGGTATCGTCCGTGACCTGAAGGTTGGAAACTTCGATATTGCCCGTCAGCGGCGGTACCTTCTCGGCAGTCGCAGCCTGCAATCGCGCGTCGCTCATCCCGGTGACGTTGAACTGCTCGACGATCTGCGCGTATTTGATGTCGATATCGACGCGCTTCTGGTCCCACTGGATCAGCCCGTTAATCGGCGTCGGCAAGTCCTTATAGGCGTTGATGACGCCCAGCAGCTGACCGACATTCAGCGTGCCGCGAATGGCGAAATAGCCCCCAACCACATAGAACAGGAACGGCGTCAGCTGGGCGAGGAAGTTGTTCAGGAACTTGATGAAGAACTTCCGCTGATACAGCTCGTAGCGGATGAAGAAGATCTTGCCCAACCGGTTGGCCAGTTCAGAGCGTTCGTAGTTCGATGTATCGTT
>JBCCPK010000018.1 GCA_039024915.1 Pseudomonadota bacterium | reverse complement strand
GGTGTTCCGCTGGGTGTTCATGGCGCTGTTCCTCGGTATGGCAGCCGTTTCCCTGGTCGTCGTGGGCTATGGCGCATTCGGCGTCTCCGGCCCCGCGGGAACGCTGATCATGATGGCCGGGCTGGTCTATTTGGTCGGCACCTTCGGGGTCACCGTCTTCTTCAACGTGCCAATGAACGAGGCCCTTGCGGGTATGGAGATGTCATCGCGCACCACGCGCGATTACTGGCTCCAGACCTATGTGCCGAGGTGGACGTTCTGGAACACGGTCCGGACCTTCGCCAGTGCCGCGTCCGCTGCGCTGCTTCTCTTTGGGCTTGTGTGGATGACCCACAGCCAGTCCCAGCCAGTGTAGGTCGACGTTTCCGAAAAGGCGGCGCATCAATCTGATGCGCCGCCCTTCATCCCCGCGAGAGCCCCTCCGACAGCACCGAGGCACGACGGGTATGAACATCCTTGAAAAGGTGAACATCCCTACTCTGCTGGTCACGATTTCCTAGATCATGGCGCTCGGCGATCTGCGCTCCAACGTCGATGACTTCCAGGCGCAGGTCAGATGGCTGATTACGTCTTCACACGCGTTGGTCTTTTCCGGGTCCTGATCCTGCTGGTCTACTGGCTGATCCATCGCTCCGACGCTTTGCTTGAGCTGCATCATCGCGGCAAGTTCGTAATGGGCCATTGGAGCTACACTTACGAAGCAAACGGCAAGCGTCACCTTGGCATTTGGCGGATCTCTCCAGATGTGGCGTCGCTTGCTATCACGGGGCACGGGGAGGCGTTGATGAGCGTTGAGACCAAAACGGCCGATCGGTTGAGAGCCAGATCGCGGCCGCTTCCGCGAAGTTTGCAGAGCGGTCGTGCGCGTCCGCCCGAAAAGATGACTGCGCCGGGCTCGGAGTTGCCATCGGGGCGACCTCCGTATCGACACTCCAGGTGTTCAGTCCGTCGTCGAGAGCGTCGGCAGCGATCGGTCGCTTAGGCGCAGGGGAGCGGCAGCTATGCGGGACACTTCGGTCGTTTGGAGACTCTGTGCAATGGTGTGCTTGTCGCCAATTCGAATACCCGTGGCAATCAGGAGCCGATGGTCAGCGCCCAAATTGGAATAAGAGTACCTTCCTTGCTAGCGCCATCCAATGATGCCAGGAGCGAGGCATGCTTTCAGATGCCTCCAACCCAAAACAGTATCTTGAGCAACTGCCAGAGGATTGGCGGCGACGCACGTTGCTCGAACTCGGTTCGATTATTCACGAGACGGCCTCCGATCTGACGGAGAGTATGAGCTATGGGATGCTGGGATACGGAGCAGGAGATAGCTTTGCATTTCATCTCAATGCCCAACGCAACTATGTCAGCCTGTATGTCGGTAACGCGTCTGACATCGACCCGAGCGGAGAGCTTTTGAAGGGCTTGAACGTGGGAAAAGGCTGCGTCCGGTTCACAAAGTCAAAATCGCCTGGAGATACGCGGATCAGTGAGTTCATCGCGCGCGCCCATGAGCACTGGAAAACAAGCGGGCAGACAGGGTGTTGACGTCCGTATTGTAACCACCCTTGCATATCATCGCGTTGTTCTTATGATAAGGTATGCCTTATGAAAGTAAGTTTGCGGCGCTCGCCCATCCACTCCGTCAAAAGATACTGACATCGCTCGGCGACGCGCCGAAATCTGTGCGGGAACTGACCGACGATTTCAGCCTAAGCCAACCGGCCATCTCACAGCATCTAAAGGTCTTGCGCGAAGCGGGTCTGATCGAAGGACAAACCCACGGCGCAAAGAACATTTACGCTCCACGGCCCGAAAGCCTAGGTGACCTGCGCCGCTACATTGAACAGCACTGGGCAGCGATCTTGCAGTCATTGGATGACGATGAAGAGGACACAAAAGATGAGCATTGAGCCAGTGATTGTAACCGTGGCGATCAGCAAGCCGCCAAGCGAGGCCTTCGATGCCTTTACAACGAAGATCGCGGATTGGTGGCCACTACAGACGCATTCCATCGGTCCATTCATTGGTGAGGCCGTTCCGACCACTGTCGTGGTGGAAGGCTACGAGGGCGGAAGAATTTTCGAAGTTTCCCCAGAAGGGATCGAGCGTAACTGGGGCACTATCACCCACTGGGCGGAGGGAGAGGCTCTGGAGTTCACATGGCATCCCGGAGACCCGGAAAATCGATCGACCCATGTGCGCGTGAGTTTCGCCAAAACCGACACTGGCGGCACCGTGCTGACACTGGTGCATTCCGGTTGGGAAGTGCTCGGTGAAAAGGGGAAGCCGACGCGAGATGGCTACAATTCCGGTTGGGCTGAGAATTTGCGCGTGAACTACTCCAAGTTCTTGGATGGTGTCGCCGCCGCGTAAACGTGGCAGCAGATAACTGTACGGCCGGACGCAATCTAACGATTGAGCCAATATCCAGATACTCGAGTTTGAACCAGCCAGCTAAATACAGCGCGGTAGCTTGGGCAAGTCGGTCCGCATACGTGAACTGAAGCGGTCTTTCATGCAACTTGCGGCTTCCATCAATTTGGTCGCCTACCTGACCTCCGATGCAGCACAGCATTCTGACGATGGGACGTCGCCCACATCGTCTTGACCGGCACATTGCGGACGTTCGTCGTCCCAGCTGGCACAGCAATGCGGCATTCCCGGACCGGCCCTTCGCGGCCAATGCAAGCCGCGGAAATCGATTTCGCTTCGTTGCGCGGACTCGGCGGACCCCGGGAAATCGATGATCGCTCGCGCAGCAGGCATTCCCACTTGCAGCATGGATTTGTCGGCTGCGCCGTAAATTTCTCGACTTCAGCTGCTCGACCGTTTGCATGACGCGGAACCTGGGCTCGTCATCGGCTTAGTCAGGTGTGGCCGCTTGCCTGCCGCTTCATTGCGACGCACATGACCTCCTTCTAACCAGAAGCGTAACTCCCGACGGGTCGGCTGCCCGCCGGCGTGATCAGCTGCTGAAAACTCCTGGCCCAAACGACCCGACACTGGGTGCAACGCAAATCGAGTAATACTGGTGCTATGAACGAGCGCGCTTTTGCTGGCAGATTGAGCAAATCGCGGGTTTGAACCGGTTCGCTCAGGAACGGCTCGTTCGCATGTTCTAAAGATAATCCACGTCGAAGGTAGTTTGCGCGGGCGCAAAGACGCCCCAATCGTTATGTGTTTCCACCGGGCCGATCGCCCCCCAATCGATGTTGGTTTCCAAGGGTTTGTTGGCGCCCCCGTCGAAGTGATCCTCCAGGGGCCCTTTGGCACCCCAATCCACAAAGAAAAACAACTCGGTGTCGTCCTCTTCGAAGTTGAGTATGGATCTGTCTTCGATACGGCTTTCGATGAGCTGTTTGTCGACCGCGCCCAGGTGAGCGACCGCTTGCAGGCTGTAGTACTTTGTATCAGCCACGAGCCAGCTCGTGCCATCGACCTCCCAGACGTCGAGGACATCACTGAGCTCGACGCGGCCATCGCCATCGGCATCGTTGAAAAAGCCCGCATCGAAGGCCAATTGATCCTCGGCGGAGGCAAAGTCGGTGATGGTGTCCGTGTAGAGCGCATCATTGGCCCCGAAGACGAAAGTGTCGGCATCAACGCCGCCGGTGAGGATGTCGGCCTCAGCCGCGCCGCGGATGACATCTTAGCCGGAGCCGCCGTCGATCTCGTCCTCGCCTCAGCCGCCTGAGATATCGTCATGGCCATGGGCACCGTCGATGTCGTCATGGCCGTGGCCGCCGCCGAGATCGTCGTTGCCGTAACCGCCCAAGATGGTGTCGTTGCCGCTCGCACCTTGGACCTCGTCATCGTCGTCGCCCGCATCGATGAAATCGTGGCCGCCGCCGCCGCTGATCGTGTCGTCACCCTCGCCGCCGAAGACCGTGTCGTCACCACCGGCACCGTTGATCTCATCATCACCGCCGAGACCCTCGATCATGTTTTCGAAGCCACCGCCGGTGAGAGAGTCAAACGACTGTTATCCCATGATATTTTCGATGTCATAAAGGCGGTCAAACCGAAAATAGCCTCAGGCGTCACCCCCGGCTTGGTACGCGATCCCTTGGTTCTCCTGATGCGCGAGATCCACGGTGACCTGGTAGGCGGCCAAGGAATAATCGACCGTATCGATCCCCTCATCCCCGTGCAGATGCGCCACCACCCTGGGGTAAAGCCCGCCGTCGAAGAACCCGCCTGTTTGGTCGCGCACGATCGTGTCGTCGCCCTCAAAGCCATACACATCGCCGGTGAAATTCGGCAGGTGGCGCAGATGCGCATAGCTGGCGTCCAACACATCGGCAAAGACCGTGCCAACCAGAGCGTCGCCCCCAAAACCGCTGGAATCCGGCACCGAACGGGCAGCGTGCCCATGCCCCGTCGACAGCCAGTCAAAAAGCATAGGCGGCCTACCCGGCTCGACGGGGTCGGCGCCCTCAGCTTGTGCGCCTGGCGAGGCGACGCTCTCCAAAGCGCTGCTGTCGACCTGTAGCAATTCGTCGGCGTCCGAGCGATCTAAACGATACCTCCCATCCGGGCGTGCGTCCGACTCCAGCGGCTCCCAAGGCTGCGGTATCCGGCTTTCCAATGCGAGCTGATCAAAGATCGGCAAATCATCCCAAAGTGCGTCGACCCCCAGCACAGGAGATTGCAAAAAAATCTGAGTCATCGTTCCATCCATTCAGATGCAATCAGCGGCAGTGCTGGTTGCGTTTTCATTTTCATTTCTTGGCTGGGCTCCTGCGGTTTTCGACGCCGGAGCATTCGTCAATTGTGGAGGCGACCTTGTAGACACCCGCCGCGATTGCGCCCTTTGGAGATTTCGCGCGATCAGGGCACACTTCGCCGCGGCCAGGAATGAGCTGGCCGTTTCCGCGGTTTTCAGAAGTCCGCAGGGCTTTGGCTTTTGGGTTGTCGTAAAGAGACCATCGCGTTGCGTGATGCGTGTGGGTCGCTCCGGCAAAAGCGCTTTGCCGGAGCGCGGCCTTTACCGGAGATAATCGGGCAATTCGCCGACCATCCGATACCGAAAGCGGTCTCGGATAACCTGGTCCCGGGTGAGCCCGATATCGTTGAGCAGATGGTCTGGCATATCGAGAAAGCCCTGGAACTGTTGGATCGCGTTGCGGTGTCTCATTATCCGAGACGGCCACAGCAGGATCACCTTGGCCAACCGCGTGAGCCTCCCTTGGTTGGGCTGCGGCTGAGCCTCGAAAAGCGCGCGTCGCGTCAGGTTCGTTTCAAAATGCATGTCTTTGCCTCTCAGCTTAATGCCGACCAACGCAGCAAGGCGTTGCTCCCAAAGAAACGCTTTTGGGAGATTGGTCAGCTTGTGATGGTTGTTGTGCACAGCTCATTTGAGCCGTGAAGCGCATTTACTGCCGCTTTGCCTGCGCCGGAATGGTCACAGGCGCAGCGTGTACATGTAATTTTGCAGGTAGGGTTTTCCCTGCCTTCCGCAATGCCTAGGCTTGAACCCGCGGAGAATATGTGAGGGGCGCCCTTCGCTGAACGAGCAAATGCCAGGAGGGCGCCGAACGGATGCAACGGCATGCCGTCCGCATCGTTACGGCATCGACCGGATGTCGCTTCTGCACCGTCTCCTACCGCCGACACCGCGTCGCTGATGGAAACCCCCGTGAGGGCCCTGCCAAAAGCCTAGCCTGCAGCCGATTTCGAGACATCTTCGGCGGGCGGTGTCGTGAGAGGGGCGGGCCTCGGCCCGTCGACTTCCCCAAGGAACGCTGGAATAAACGCCTCGCGAATTCTGCGGATCACAGCCTGTACGCGCAAAAGCTGTATCGAGTCCGGATGCAGGTGCAGCGTGGCTTCCATGTCGAACTTTACGTCAGGCACCACCTCAAGCCGTCCGTCATCGCGCGCAATGCATTCCGGCAAAAGCCCTTGTCCAAGGCCCGACGCAACGGCTGACGCCAGAATTCCTGTCTCAGACGCCATGAAAGCAATGGGCTCCTCCGCGTGGCGCAAGCGGTTCACAAACGGCATGTACCGCGCCCTGGTCATGCCCGGCTCGTGGAAGGCAACCCAGGGAATTCTGCGCGCCCCGGACAGGCCTTGCGGGCGATAAAGCCGGTAAGGAATTGTCCCCAAGCGCAATTCAAAACGCGGCGCCTGCGGCTTTGCTTCCAAGAAAAATCCGATGGCCGCGCCCGAACTGTCGAGATGTGGTCTCCCCGTCCCGTTCATGCGCAGCACGATGCCACTATGCTCCGCCAGAATGCGCGGCGCGACAAGCGACGTCACGCGGTTCAAAAGCCAAGGGTTTCCGTAGATTTCGACATCCCCAGCAACACCCTTGCCGCTCTCCGCCACGCCTTCCGACAATAAATCTATGCGGCGTTCAATGTCAGTCGCGCGCCGGATGGTGAGCTGCCCGGCATCCGTCGGCACCAGGCCTTTTCGAGATCGAAGAAAAAGCGTCGCCCCCAGCTCCGCCTCGAGTTTCGTCAACCGTCGGCCGACCGTGGATTGGTCCAGCCCCAGGCGTTCGGCGCCCTGAGCCAAAGACCCCGCGCGGGAAACCTCCAGGACAACCCGTAGATCGTTCCAATCAAAATCTGGCATTCTGTGTAGACCCGAGCTATGGCCACGGGACGGTGCCCCTGCATCGGTGCCGTTTCAAGGCTTTCGGCCAAATCCTGCACAGCAAGTCTTGACGCATCTCTTGCCGGCTTTGCACTGCTGCCGCATTGGGTTTCTGGTTTGAGGAAAAGGCGTTTGATGTGTCGTTGACGCAAAGACAGATCGATCTCATCCAAAGTAGCTTTGAAGATATCGCCGAGTATCCAGGTGAGGCGGCGTCGGTTTTCTATGGCGACCTCTTCGCCAGGTCTCCGCATCTGCGGCCGCTCTTTGTCAATGACATGGACCGTCAGGGCCGCAAGCTCATCAATACGCTTGGGGCAGTTGTGTCCCAACTTCAGATGTTCGATCTGCTCTTGCCAGAGCTCCGAGATTTAGCCCTGCGCCATGTGGCTTACGGCGTGCAGCCAGAGGATTACGTGCCCGTGGGCGATGCAATGAATACCATGGTCTCAAAGTGCTTGCGGTCCACGCCAGATCCCGAATGCGCGGCCGCCTGGGCGGCGGCCTATTCCCTCCTGGCCGAGGCTATGATCGCGCTGTCTAATGAAGATGATCGCGTGGACAGTTGGAACCAATGAACAAAGCTAGCGGCCAGAGATAAATCGAAACCCTGTAATCGTCGTTTTGTGCGCGACCTTTGATTTGGCGCCTAACATCCCGCTGCGCGAAACATCAACGACCGCTTTTGCTGCCGCAGGGCGTGGTGACGATGTCTAGCCCCCTTGCATTCGAGACGCGCCCTGCGGCTTTGGTGGCGAGCGTGTTTCATTTCGGCGCCCGATTGCTTGCTGCGGTCGCCGGGTGGCAGTTCTTTAAGGGGGCCGGGCTTTCGCGTGCCGTGATGTCAATCGACTTGCCTATCCCTCGCAAAACGAGCGCGACTTTCAGCGCTACAAGCGTCGTTCCGAGCAGGTATTGGCGAGGCTCGGCTGGGAAAGCCCGGATGACGAACACTCGCTCGACAAACCCAAGGGCAGGCACCGGCGCAGCTACGATCTGCTGATTGCTGAACGCGGACGTCGGCACGCCGCAAGCGAGGTCGCCTTGTCGCAAGTGCGCAGTCGCAGTGTTGATCTGGATGAGCGCTAATGACGCAATGTCGCCGCCGGTGCGGTGGACGAGTAAGCGGGTCCAGCTTGGGAAAAACGCTTACGCAACTAAATCATGAGCTTAGATATATTTCGTGGTGCCCCCAGAGGGCACATGCCCACTAAATCTTGGGGCACCGCGGGGTACCGCAATTTGGCGATGCAGCCTATATGGTTGGATTTTCCTGTCCCGGCCTGTTCCATCCTGCCGCGCCGCACCCGACCTGGTGGGGGTGGACGAACTTGGCGCGCCCTCAACACAAGCTGACCGGCGCGGAGTTGCGCGCGAAGACGCCGGGCGAGTACGCGGATGGTGGTGGCCTTTGGTTCCACCGCCGGGCCGATGGCGGTGCTCAATGGTTTCTGCGCTACACACCGTTTGGTCGTCGGCATGAGATCGGCCTGCGTTGCTTTCCGGTGGTCAGTCTCAAGG
>JBCCPK010000017.1 GCA_039024915.1 Pseudomonadota bacterium | reverse complement strand
TCCCCGCCGATCGTGTCGTCGAAGGCGGTTCCCGTCACGTTCTCGAAATTCTCGACGGTGGAGCCGTTTAGCGTCTCCTGAACGAGGTTCACGTCGACCGCCTCCGAGGCCTGCGACAGGTCAAGCGTGTCGACGCCGTCGCCGCCATCGAGGTCAAGCTTGATTTCATTCAGCACGTCGCCGGTGATCACGGCGGTGTCGTCACCGCCGCCAAAGTTGGTCTCCTGCTCTTCGGTGTTGCGGATATCGAGCTGGAACAGGCCAAACTCGCTCTGGCCGTTGAGCTCTGTCCGAGCAAACTGGATGCCCTCATCCGTTACGGAGAATTCGGCGACATCATCGTTCTGCAGGTCGGTGTTGACCAGATCGGTGTCGAAATTTACCTGCTGGACGTCATGGTCCAAGCCGCCGTCGATCAGGTCCGACCCGTCGCCATTGTTCCAGACGAGAAGGTCGTCGCCATGCCCGCCGAACATGTCGTCGTTTCCCTTGTTGCCGGCAACAATGTCATCTCCGGACCCGCCGTAAAGCGTGTCCTCGCCGTCGCCGCCATGGACGGTGTCGTCGCCAGAGCCGCCAAGGATCAAATCATTGCCAAGGCCACCGTCGATTTTGTCATCGCCGGACAGTCCAAGAACAATGTCATCGCCATCCTTGGCGTCGATATCGTCGTCGCCAAGTGACCCGATGATCAGGTCGTTCTTGTTTGTACCTTGCGTATTGCCGTTGCCGAAGATCAGGTTGAATAGGTTGAAGCGTGCCATGGTTTCGTCTCTCTTGGGTTGCTGCGAAAAAGGTTCTCGCCGACCCTCCACTCACCACGTTCGGTGCGTCTGAAGCCGTCGAGATACCGCTTCGTCGTCCCGCAAGAACAAACGGTTCAAAAGAATCTGAGTTCGGACACGCCCCTTCGCTTTTCGTGCATGTTAAGCCGACGCCATCCGGCGTTCGGTTGCCAGCCATCCACGAGAAATAAAACCGGACCACACAGGCGCGACTGCCCATAAAAGAGCGGCTTGGACCGCACTCTGCTCACCTTCAGGCCGGGATGATGCCCGTTAGGCTCCCTCGCCACTAAGGAGTTTTGCATTCCCGCCCGCGGCCGTGGTGTCGACACACAGATGTCGCTCAAACAGGGCGTGCGCGGCGTCTGGAGCATCGCAGATCAGCGGCACAATCGGACCGTCGCGCTGAGAAAGAGCTTTGGCATAGGCCTGACCAACTCTTTCGTCCCCCCACCACAAGACCCCACCCAACGGGGTGAGCTGCTTGAGCTGTTCGGGCTCAAGGCTGCCGTTCGATGCGACTGCGCTGCCTCCCAGCTGCTCGATGAGGGTTGCTTGCTTCGTTGCCATGTCGCCACCTGGTCCAAGGCATAGAACAGGGGCGCGTGGAACAGTTGACAGGCTGTTCAACTCCCCGGTTGGTCCCGGCAACTCCTGGGTTGTTTTGCCCGTGCCCCCCAAAGAGGGTCGGGCCAAGCGGCCCGCAACATCTTGGATGTCAGCCGCCCGGTCCCAGCGGCCCTCGGTCGGCATGGCCGCGCTTCGCACGAACCGCCGAACATAGTTTGGACCACCAGCCTTGGGACCAGTTCCGGAAAGGCCCTCACCGCCGAATGGCTGAGAGCCGACGATTGCGCCAATCTGATTGCGGTTGATGTAAATATTGCCCGCGTGAATGGCATCCGAAGCCGCCTGAACCCGATCATCGATACGGCTGTGCATGCCAAAGGTCAGGCCATAGCCCGTTGCGTTAATCTGGTCGATCACCGCATCCAGTTCGGGCGCCTTGAAGGTGGCGACATGCAAGACCGGGCCGAAGACTTCGTGATCGAGGTCCGCAATCCCTTTCACCCGGATAAGCGACGGCGCAACGAAGCAACCGCCATCGGCAGCGGACAGGGCATGGATCAAGCGGCCGTCAGCCTGCGCAGCCTGAACATATCGGTTGATCTCATCTCTGGCGTTCTTTGTGATGACCGGGCCGATATCCGTTTCGATATTCCACGGGTCAGCCAGCGAAAGTTCGTTCATGGCACCAATCAACATGCGCTCCAAAGCGGGTGCGACATCCTCCTGCACGTACAGACAGCGTAGAGCGGAACAGCGCTGCCCGGCTGACTGGAAAGCTGAATCCACGATATCCCGCACCGCCTGTTCCGGCAGCGCTGTTGAATCGACGATCATCGCGTTGAGGCCGCCCGTTTCGGCAATCAGCGGGGTACCCGGTACGCAGTTTTCGGCCATGGTCTGTTGGATGCGCCGGGCCGTGGCGGTTGAGCCAGTAAAAGCAACGCCAGCGATACGGGGATCAGAGGTGAGGCGCGTGCCGATCTTTGCGCCATGGCCGGGGAGGAATTGAAGCGCTGAATGGGGCACGCCAGCTTCGTGCATCAAGCTGATGCCGAGGGCTGCGATGGCCGGTGTTGTTTCAGCGGGCTTCGCGATGACTGCGTTGCCGGCGGCAAGCGCTGCGGAAATCTGACCTGTAAAGATCGCAAGTGGAAAGTTCCATGGGCTGATGCAGACGAAGGTTCCGCGAGGCGGGTCTTTGAGTTCGGTGGCCCTGGCCGCGTAGTATCGCAAAAAGTCAACGGCCTCACGAAGCTCGGCAACGGCATCGGGCAAGGTCTTGCCGGCCTCGCATGCGAGGATCGAGAAAATGTCGCCGAAAGAAGCCCCATAGAGGTCTGCCGCTTTCCTCAGCACATCGGCACGCTCGTCTGCAGAAGCGTTCCAGACTGCCGCGCCAGTGAGTGCTGTCTCAACATCTTGGGCGCTTGCCAAGCGAACCTGTCCGAGGGTCGACCCATCGGATGGGTTCATGAGGAGCTCGAAATCGCCTTGTTGTGCTTTGCCAACCAGGCGCGGCGCAACATTGAGGTCAGACGGGCGCTTTCTGTTGGTGTTGATCCGCTCAAGCTCAACGACGCTGCTCAAGTCGAAACCCGTAGCGTTTGCGCGCTCCGGCTGAAACAGGTCCGGGCCATTGACAACGTTTGGTTCATTCGACCGGTCACTGGTGGCCAAGGTCTCAAAGGGGCATTGCGCGACGATCTGCGGCGGCACGCTTTCATCGACGATCTGATTGACGAACGATGAGTTCGCGCCGTTCTCCAGCAGACGCCGCACAAGGTAAGCGAGGAGATCTCGGTGTGCACCTACAGGTGCGTAGATCCGGCACCGGGTGCCCTTGTCGCCCTTGACCAGCGCATGGAGTTCTTCGCCCATCCCGTGCAAGCGTTGGAACTCATAGGCGCTTATCGGCAACTCGCGGGCCATATGCAGCACAGCTGCGACCGTGTGCGCGTTGTGGGTCGCAAACTGTGGGTAGATGCGGTCCGTCAATTCAAGCAGTTGCCGCGCGCAGGCAAGGTAACTCACATCGGTCGCTGCCTTGCGGCTGAAGACGGGGAAGCCATCCAATCCTTGCACCTGCGCGTGCTTGATCTCCGTGTCCCAATAAGCGCCTTTTACGAGCCGCACCATGATCCGGCGATTGGACCGCTCGGCCATCTCGTAAACGCGGGCGATCACATCGGTAGCGCGCCGGCTATACGCCTGAACGACAACCCCAAAGCCATCCCAATCCGCTAGACTTGGCTCTTGCATCACTGTTTCGATCACGGACAGCGAGACGGCCAACCGGTCGGCTTCCTCTGCGTCGATGTTCAACCCCATGCCTGCCGCTGCAGCTTTGCCCGCAAGCTTTAAAACAACCGGGAGAAGCTCTGTTTCCAGCCGGGGGACCTTCGCCATCTCATAACGCGGATGCAGGGCTGACAGCTTGACCGAAATGCCGGGATTGGCGGCGATATCATCGTGCCTACAAGCGTTCGCGATCGCGTCGATCGCTTGCGCATAGCTGTCCGCATACCGCGCAGCGTCAGCGGCCGTCATCGCCCCTTCGCCCAGCATGTCGTATGAGTAGGTGTAGGCCTTCGCCTCTTGGCCAGAGGCCCGCGCCATTGCATCGTCGATGGTTTGCCCGAGAACGAACTGACGACCCATCTCCCGCATGGCAGCACCTACGGCCGATCGAATGACGGGCTCTCCCAACCGGCGCACCATCGCCTGAAGGGTTCCCGCGATCCCTTGCTCATGATCATCAAGCACCTTGCCGGTGAGCATCAGGCCCCAGGTCGACGCGTTGACGAGCGGGGATGACGACTGTCCCAGGTGTTTGGACCAGTTGGAAGCGGCAATCTTGTCCTCGATGAGCGCGTCTATCGTCGCGGAATCTGGGACGCGCAGCAGCGCTTCAGCCAAACACATCAAGGCGACGCCCTCGTCGGTGGATAGGCCGTACTCAGCGAGGAACGATTCCATTAAGCCGGGATGGGAGGAGTTTCGAATACGCGAAACCAGCGCTGCCGCCTCAGCAACAATGTGCTGACGGTCGGTCTGGGATAGCGCCGCCGCCGCCGCCAAAAGTTTCAGAAGCTTGGTTTCGTCCGCCCGCTTGTCGCTGTCCCATCGCGCTTGAATCTCTAGCATGGCCACCTCCGCTATTGCGCGATGGTACCAATTTCAGTGTAGTGTGTTTGCCCAAATTAGCTTCATCAGTGGACGATTTATCCAAGAAATCGGTTATCTGCAGTGCAATCACATGAATGACAGTGATGACCTGGACGATATTGATTTTGCGATCCTGAGAATTCTGGGCTCGCATGCGCGCATCTCGACCACCGAGCTTTCTCAGCGAGTTGGTTTGTCCAAGACGCCGGTGGCGGGGCGCGTCAAAAGGATGGAGCGTGTCGGCATCATCACAGGCTACAGGGCCGAACTATCCGCGCAGAAGCTTGGGTTGGAACACGTTGCCTTCGTCCAAGTCAGCCTGTCTGATACGCGGGAGCGGGCTTTGCGTGCCTTTAATGAGGGCGTGCGCGGCATCGCTGAAGTCGAAGAATGCCACATGATTGCGGGCAATTTCGATTATCTGGTGAAGGTGCGTACCACCGATATCACGGCTTACCGACGGGTGCTGAGCGAACAGATCTCCCAGTTGCCGCACGTTGCGTCGACGTCCACTTTTGTGTCGATGGAGCCCGTGCGCGAACGCAAAAGCGTGCTTTAACCGAGGCTGTGCGGGCCCATTTCGGACCGGCGCCAGCGGCTTCTTGGTTCAACGGTTAAGCACCAATTGCGGTCACCCCAAGCACATCGTCTTCCCCCTGCGTCCTGTCCGATCATCTATGCAGCAAAGTCTGCCTGGGTGCGTCATGCACCATCTTTGACGAGCGCTAGCTTGGCATCGAGCCCTGTGAATGGAACCGTTCCATCGCTTTCCAGCTATCCCCCAGCCACGCAAGCATTAGTACGTAGATCGACTGGCTGTGGCTAATTCCTATTCGGCCGTGCGCAACAATTTGGCTTGCGTCTGGGGAAAAAAAGCCTGACGCTCAGTTTGCCGAATAACTTTGCTGTGCGCTCCCAAGCGAGCCAACAACTTGTCCGGCAACCGGAAACGACCAACGTCGGGGGACG
The DNA here is from genome assembly GCA_039024915.1 of Pseudomonadota bacterium. Taxonomy (NCBI): domain Bacteria; kingdom Pseudomonadati; phylum Pseudomonadota; species Pseudomonadota bacterium. The sequence continues at coordinate 14,194 of JBCCPK010000017.1, read as the reverse complement.
AGATGTCGGTGAAAATTGTTGTGGGGGTCGATGGTAGCGGCTCAGGGGTGCGCGCCATTGACTATGCCAAGAGGCTGGCGCAGCTGGTCGAGGGGTCAGCACTTGTTCTTGTTTATGTGATCGAGTGGTCGCCCTTTACCTTCCAGACTGCGGAAGAAAACGCCGAGCGTCACAAGCGGCGGGAAGAAGAGGTTTCAGCCGCGAAGGAGCGTGTGGTTGACCCTGCGGTGGCGTCCCTCTCGGATAGCGGGCTCAGCGTCACTGGGATCGTCAAACATGGCGACGTCGCCGAGACCCTTGAGCGGCTCGCGAAGGAACAGGGCGCCGACCAGATCGTCGTTGGCCGGACTTCGGAAGCCGGTGTCGTTTCGCGGATCTTCGGATCTTCAACTGTGAACCTTGTGATGAACGCTAGCGTTCCCGTCACCGTCGTTTCGTGAGGATCTGATATGTTTGGACGCACCTCGATCGCCAGCGTTATGTTGGCTCTGATTGCACTGGTCAGCAGCGCGCCCTTTGCGTTGGCGCAGGAGGCTGGAGGTATTGATGACGCGGTGAACGACGTGTTCGCCGCGGCAACTGGCCCTTTTGTCAGCTTTATCTTTTCTTCGCTTCCAGGGACCAACTTCCCTTGGATCGTGATGTGGCTTGTTATCGCCGCCAGTATCTTCACGCTCTATTTTGGCTTCATCCAGCTTCGCGCCTTCTGGCACTCCATCCAACTCGTCAAAGGTGATTATTCCGATCCCGACGACGCAGGCGAGGTCAGCCATTTTCAGGCGCTGGCAACAGCGCTGTCTGGAACGGTGGGCTTGGGAAACATTGCCGGCGTCGCGGTTGCGGTGGGCATTGGCGGTCCGGGGGCCACGTTCTGGATGATCATGGCCGGCTTGCTGGGGATGGCGTCGAAATTTACCGAGTGCACGCTCGGTGTGAAGTATCGCAACGAGTACGATGACGGGACCGTGTCCGGTGGGCCGATGTACTACATGTCCAAGGGCTTTGCCGAACGGGGCTTTCCGGGCGGCAAGGTGTTGGCCGTGCTATTCTCGATCTTTTGTATCCTCGGTGCACTTGGCGGCGGAAACATGTTCCAGGCCAACCAAGCCCATGCGCAGATATCCGCCATCACCGGTGACTATCCGGGCTGGATTACGGGCATTGTCTTCGCCGCAGTGGTTTTTGCTGTGATTGTCGGCGGCATCAAATCCATCGCCAAGGTGACCGAGAAGGTCGTGCCGTTCATGGGCGTCATGTACGTCTTGGCGGCCCTGGTTATCCTGTTGCTCAATGCAGACAAGATCGGCTGGGCCTTTGGACAAATCTTCGAAGGTGCGTTCACCGGTCTCGGCGTCGCCGGCGGCCTCGTCGGTGCGCTGATACAGGGCTTCCGTCGCGCTGCGTTCTCCAACGAGGCAGGGGTCGGTTCGGCTGCGATTGCGCACTCTGCGGTTCGCACGAAAGAGCCGATCACCGAGGGGTTCGTCTCCCTTCTGGAACCGTTCATTGATACGGTCATCATCTGCACGATGACCGCGCTGGTGATCATCATCACCGGTCAACTGATGCTCGATGCCGAAACGGGATTGTACATCCTCAATGAGGCCGGCACCGCAATTCAGACAGTTGATGGCAACTCCGGGGTGGCGCTGACATCGGCAGCCTTTGGGTCCGCCTTCTCATGGTTCCCCTTCATACTGGCGATCGCGGTGGTGCTGTTTGCTTTCTCGACGATGATCTCGTGGTCCTATTACGGACTAAAGGCGTGGACCTATCTGTTCGGCGAAGGCAAATCCAAGGAGCTGGTGTTCAAGGTCATTTTTTGCATCTTTGTGGTCATCGGCGCGGCGGCAAGCCTCGGGCCGGTCATCGACTTCTCCGATGCGGCGATCTTCGCCATGGCTGTCGTAAACATCATCGCGCTGTACGCTCTCATGCCGCTCGTCAAGCGTGAGCTGAACAGCTACATGGAGCGCCTTAAGTCTGGCGAAATTCGCAAGTTCAAGAGCTGACGCCAGGCGGCTGGCCGGCACCCGAAGTGCTGGCTTAGCCGCCGGAAGGCGGTTGTAGGAACCGACGCGCTTCAAATGCGTTCGGGCTTTGTTATGCGATCCGGAAAGCGTGATACGTCCTCACCGGGGAAGATCCAAACGCTTTGCGGTTCCAGTCAGAGCTGCGTCTCCTGAACGCGATAAGTCGTGTTTCAAGAGCCGCGTGACAGTTTGAACGCCACGCAAGTGCGGGTTTATCGACCTGCCATCGTGAGGGTGGGCGCCTGATTTTCGAGCATTGATAAGCTATCGGGCCAGGGTCTGGGCGGGACGCGAGCTCCGATCAGCCCCGCTGCTGTACACAGGCAGTGCGAGATGTGGATCGGTGAGAAACCTAGACCCCAAAGTTGGTGATGTTCCACGACGCGTAGGATGTCTAGGTTGTCCTAACAGTCCGATATTACGGAGACGGGGTGTGTCCGTCTGCTGCCACCGATTTGGTCTGATCGGCCATCGTGCTCTTGTCTTCATGCGTTTGGAAGCCAGTTCTAAGCGGCGGCTTGAGTTAGCCGTGCAACATCGATCTCGGATGGGAACGCCATGAACCTTCTTGCTATTTCTGGGATCGCGCTAGCGGGCACGGCAACCGCCGTCGCAGGTGCTTGGTACTGGTCAAGCACATCGGTCGAGCAGCCTGAATACACAACGATCACCCGTGACGGACCATTCGAGTTACGCTCTTACCCCGAACTGACGCTGGCCAGCATCGATGCGGTCGGCTCACGCGGTTCTGCGACCCGGACCAGCTTTTCGCCCTTGGCCGAGTATATTTTCGCCAAGCAGCGCGGCGGTGAGAAGATTGCTATGACCGCCCCGGTGACCCAGCAGCCCGTTGGCGAAGGCTGGACGGTTTCCTTCATCATGCCAGCAGGCCGGACTGTGGACGACCTTCCGGCACCAACCGGTGACGTTCGGCTCGAGACGGTTCCCGCACGGACGGTTGCGGCGGTACGGTTCTCCGGCCGATGGACCGATAGTGTGTTTGGCGAGCAAACTGAGCAGCTCAAGCGCTGGATGAGCAGCCAGCGCATTCAGGCCTCCGACGAGCCTGTCTTTGCTTATTACAATGATCCGTTCACCCCAGCTTTTCTGCGCCGTAACGAGGTGCTCATCGAAGTCGAGGCAGGGCCAGGCCAAACACTGACGCGTCAATAGCCATAGCGCGGCCGGTATCGTCTGCGCGTTACTCTTGGTTCGCACGGACCTTCCGGCTCACTTTTTGATCGTTTGTCCAACTAAACGCGCCCTGAGGCACTGGGCGGCTTCGGTAATCGGCGGCCCAAAAAGAAAACACCCCCAAAAGCGAGATTTGGAGGGTGTTTTGGGTGTGAGAAAAGGAGGGGGACTGGTTAGCCGCCGAAGTCGTCCAGCATGATGTCTTCCCGATCAACGCCAAGCTCCAACAGCATGCTGATCACGGACGCGTTCATGATCGGTGGGCCGCACATGTAATACTCGCAGTCCTCTGGCGCAGGGTGGTCCTTGAGGTATTCCTCAAGCAGCACATTGTGGATGAAGCCGGTGTAGCCGTCCCAATTGTCCTCAGGCAGCGCATCCGAAAGGGCGACGTGCCAGCTGAAATTCTCGAATTGTTCATCGAGCTCGTCGAAGTCCTCAACGAAGAACATCTCGCGCTTGGAGCGTGCGCCGTACCAGAACGTGATCTTGCGGTCGCGATTTTCGAGACGCTTGAGCTGATCGAAGATATGGCTTCGCATGGGCGCCATGCCAGCGCCGCCGCCGATGAACACCATCTCTTTTTGCGTGTCGCGTGCGAAGAACTCACCGAACGGACCGGAGATCGTCACCTTGTCGCCGGGCTTCAGATTGAAAATGAAGGAGGACATCTTGCCCGGCGGTATGCCTTCGCTTCCCGGTGGCGGCGAGGCAACGCGCACATTGAGCATGATCATGCCCTTTTCGAGCGGGTAATTCGCCATCGAGTAGGCGCGCTCGATCGGCACGTCGACAATCGATTCGTACTGCCACAGATTAAATTTGTCCCAGTCCTCGCGGTACTCTTCTTCAACATCAAAGTCCTTGTAGGACACGCGGTGAGCTGGTGCCTCGATCTGGATGTAGCCGCCAGCGCGGAAGTTCACGTCTTCCCCTTCGGGCAGCTCAAGAACGAGTGCTTTGATGAAGGTCGCGACGTTCTCGTTCGAGCGGACCGTACACTCCCACTTTTTGACGCCGAAGACCTCTTCGGGGACCTCGACTTCCATGTCCTGTTTCACGGCTACCTGGCAAGACAGCCGATCCCCGCAGGACGCCTCACGCTTGGTAATGTGGCTCTCCTCGGTCGGCAGGATGGAGCCGCCACCGGCGTGAATTTTAACGCGACACTGAGCGCATGTTCCACCGCCGCCGCATGCGGACGGTACGAACAGCTGTTGTTCGGCGAGCGTCTGCAGAAGTTTGCCACCGGCGGGGACGGAAATCGTTTTCTCGCCGTTGATGGTGATGTTGACGTTGCCGCTCGAAACCAGCCGCGAACGAGCAGCGAGAATGACGGTAACCAGGGTCAGGACAATGGCTGTGAACAGCGCAATTCCGAGGCCGAAGGTGATCATGCCGATAGTCCTTTAGAGTTTCACGCCGGAGAACGACATGAAGGCGAGGGCCATCAAGCCCGCCGAGATGAAGGTGATGCCAAGGCCCTGCAGCCCGTCGGGTATATCGGCATATTTCAGCTTTTCGCGGACACCGGCCATCGCTGTGATGGCAAGCGCCCAGCCGAAGCCTGACGAGACGCCGTAGGTAACCGATTCGGTAAAGTCGTAGCCCCGTTCCACCATGAACAGAGAGCCGCCCAAGATGGCGCAGTTCACGGTGATCAGGGGTAGGAACACGCCGAGGGCGTTGTAGAGCGGCGGGAAATACTTATCGAGCACCATTTCGAGGATCTGCACCAGTGCCGCAATCACACCGATGTAGGAGATGAGGCCCAGAAAGGTGAGATCGACATCGGGGAACCCTGCCCAAGCAAAGGCGCCTGGAGCGAGCAGATAGGTGAGGATGAGATTGTTCGCCGGCACTGTGATCGATTGAACAACCATCACGGAGATGCCCAGCCCGATCGCCGTTGAAATCTTCTTCGAGACAGCGATGAAGGTGCACATGCCCAAGAAGAACGACAGCGCGAGATTTTCGACGAAGATTGCCTTTACGGCGAGGGAGACCAGGTTTTCCATCAGTGCGCCTCCACCGTCTGGATCTTGTACTCGCGCTCCTCGACCTGCGCCGGCTTCCAGGACCTGACCGCCCAGATTAACAGGCCAATGATGAAGAACGCGGAGGGAGGTAAGAGCAGCATGCCGTTGGGAATGTACCAGCCGCCATTGTTCACGGTCTCAAGGATGGTGATGCCAAACAGGCTTCCCGAGCCGAACAGTTCGCGAATGAAGCCGACGAGCATCAGCAACAAGCCGTAGCCCAGACCGTTGCCGACGCCATCGATGAAACTATCGATGGGCGGGTTTTTCATGGCAAAGGCTTCCGCGCGACCCATCACGATGCAGTTGGTGATGATCAAGCCAACAAAAACCGACAGCGTTTTCGAGATTTCAAAGGCAAACGCCTTGAGCAACTGGTCGACCATGATCACAAGCGAGGCGATGATCACCATCTGCACAATGATCCGAATGGAACCGGGTATCTGGCTGCGGATCATCGAGATGAACATTGACGAGAAGCCGGTCACCATTGTCACGGCGATTGCCATCACGAAAGCGACCTGCAGCGATGACGTAACCGCCAACGCCGAACAGATACCGAGTACCTGAAGCGTGATCGGGTTGTTATCGACCAGCGGGTCGGTCAGCATTTCCACGCGCTTGTGCGCCATAGGTTAGACCCCCCCTTCGCGAAGGTTCTCTAGGAAGGCTGCGTATCCCGCTTCGCCCATCCAGAAATTGACAAGATTGTGGACCCCGACAGTGGTCAGCGTCGCGCCAGCCAGTGCATCGATATGATAGTCGCCACCGGCCGCCGGCGCGGCTTTGCTGACCGAAATTTGCAGCACGCCATCATCATCGGCGAGACGCTTGCCGTTCCACAGTGACATCCAGCGTGGGTTATCCACCTCAGCACCGAGACCCGGTGTTTCGGCATGCTCGTAGAACTGCAGGCCGAAGATATCGTTGCCGTTCTCTTCGAGCGCGATGAAGCCGTACAAGGTCGACCACAGCCCATAGCCATGGATCGGCAGAATCACCTTGTCGATGTCTCCAGCATCATCTCGCAGTAGGTAGACCGTTACGAACTGCGCTTGCCGGCCGATCCCCGCAGGGTCGTCGGTCAGGTCAATCGATGTCGCCGGATCGTCAGCCGCTGACCGATCATCGAAAGTTGCCAGATCGAATTGATCGGTGAAGGTTCCGGTCTCTAGTTCAAGGATTTGCGGTTCAAACGCCTCAAACGCTTCAACAACATCGACGCCCGGATCATAGATGCCGGCCACCTGCAGAATGTTGATCTGCTTGTCTTTAAGAGCGTTGATCTCCTGCAAGGGGCGCAAGGCCACTGCAGCTGCCGAAACCACCATTGAGGCCACGAGGCATACGGCGACGGCAACAAAGACCGTCTTGGGCACCGAATCCGGTGACATCTCCAGGAAGCGGCGGATTGCACCTTTTTGGGGCGCGTTACCAGGTGTTACATCTTCAAGCATGGCTGCTAGCTCCCGCCTGCCGCCGCGCACGACGCTTGATGTTCGCCTGCATGACAAAGTGATCGATCAGTGGAGCGAAGACGTTTCCGAACAAGATCGCGAGCATCATGCCTTCCGGGAAGGCAGGGTTGAGGACCCGGATCAGGACAACCATGACCCCGATGAGCGCCCCGTAGATGTAGCGCCCGAGGTTGGTATGAGAGCCTGACACCGGTTCGGTCACCATAAAGACGAGGCCGAAAGCGTACCCGCCAAGCACAAGATGCCAGTACCAGGGCATCGCGAACATCGGATTGGTGTCCGACCCGATAAAGTTCAGCAGCAACGAGAACCCGATCATGCCGCCCAAACAGCCAACGACCATCCTGTAGTTTGCGATCCGCGTCGCCAGCAGGAAGACAAGCCCGATGGCTGCAGCCAGTGCGGACGTTTCGCCCAACGAGCCGGGGATGACGCCGATAAAGCTGTCCCACCAGGTTATGCCCCGCGTTGCCAGTGCCTCGACACCCTCGGCTGCGGTCACGGCCAGGCCCGTGGCACCGGTGTAGCCATCGACCGGCACCCATACGCTGTCGCCTGACATTTGGGCGGGGTAGGCGAAGTACAGGAATGCGCGGCCTGTTAGTGCGGGGTTGAGGAAGTTCTTGCCGGTCCCGCCGAAAACTTCCTTGCCGATCACGACCCCGAAGATGATGCCCAGCGCCACCTGCCAAAGAGGCGTCGTGGCTGGAACGATCAGCGTGTACAACATGGAGGTAACGAGGAAGCCCTCATTGACCTCATGCTTTCGGATCGTCGCAAACAGCACTTCGAAAATGCCGCCCGCGACCAGCGTCGTCACATAGATCGGTAGAAAATACAGAAACCCATGGGCGACGTTGGCGAAAATGTTGGTGGGATCGAAACCGACGCCCAGTGCCGCAAGGATTGCAGCGCGCCAACCCGAGGCTCCAAATTCCATGATCGCAAGGTTGGTTTGATAGCCGGTGTTGTACATCGCCATGGCGATACACGGCACGGTGGCGATCACCACGTACGTCATGATGCGCTTCATATCGATGTATGAGCGCGCATGTGGCGCGACGGTCGTTACCGTCTTCGGTGTGTACAGAAAGCTCTCCACCATCTCATAGACAGGGAAGTAGCGCTCCCACTTGCCGTTCTTTTCAAAGTGCGGCTCGATGGAATCAAAAAATGCCCGCAAACCCACGGATCAGCCCTCTTTCTCAATCTTGGTGAGGCAATCGCGCAGAGCGATCCCGTATTCATATTTCGCTGGGCAGGCGAAGCCGACGAGGCCCAGATCCTCTTCGTCCAGCTCCAAGGCTCCCAATGCCTGTGCTTGGTCGGTATCCATCACCAGCAGCGCGCGCAGGAGCTGCGTTGGCAAATAGTCCTGCGGCATGAGCCGCTCGAACGTTCCGATCGGCACCATCGCGCGCCGACCGCCGTTGAGGTTCGAAGTCAGCGCGTACTCGCGCCGGAAAAAGGCCGAACCCAGCACGGGCTGAATGGCGTATTTGGTCCGCATGGGTCGTATCCAGCCCATCGGGATCTGCTTGTTGTCTTCTTCAATGAGCGTGATCTGCCGTGCATACCGACCAAGATAGGCGCTTGTGCCTTCACCGATCCGCCCGCTCAAAACTGAGCCGGAAATCATGCGTACAGGAAAATCGATCGGGCGGTCCGTTACGGTCAGCTCCGTCATCGATGCCCCTGCGATGGTGCGGACCAGCCTTGGGTCGGCACATGCCGGACCGCAGAGCGCGATCACACAGGTCGGGTCATACCGACCGGTGAGAAGCAGCCGTCCAATCACCAGCACATCTTGGTAGCCGATGGTCCAAACCGGCTTGTCGCCAGCAGGCGGTTCAAGGAAATGCAGGTGTGTACCTGCGAGGCCGGCGGGGTGCGGGCCGGAAAACGCGGCAACCTCCACACCTGTAATGTCGGTGCCTGGAAGTTGCGCACCCTCCGCTTGGCAAAGATAGGTCATGCCGTCGGACAGACGTGTGATCGCTTCGAGGCCTTTCTCGAAGGCCTGAGGCTCCTCGTTGATGCTCAGTGCCGGGTCTGCGGCGAGAGGCTCGGTGTCCATCGCGGTGACGTAGATCGCCGACGGGCTCGTATCCGGGGCAGGAACCTTGGAATAGGGGCGCGTCTTGAAAGAGGTCCACACACCCGCCGCGCAAAGCCGTTCAACCAGTCCGTCCCGGGTCGAGCTATCTCCTACCTGCGAGAAATCGACTGCTTCAGCTCCATCACCAACATCGATTTCGATGCTGATCAGCTTGCGGCGCGCGCCACGGTTGATTGTCGAGACTTGCCCGGCAACCGGAGACACCACCTGAACGTCCGGATGGTCCTTGTCAGCAAAGATCGGCGTGCCCGGTCCGACCGTGTCGCCTTCTTCAACATCCAGACGCGGCTTAAGCCCGATGTAGTCGTCTCCAAGAATGGCAACAACGCGCGGCACCACGTGCGACGTAATCTCTTGCCTTGGCGCCCCGGAGATGGGGATGTTCAAACCCTTGCGCAGCGAAAAACGCTTCACGGTCACCTGCCTTCGCGAAAATAAAGTTTCTCCCGACGCATATGACAGCACAGACTGATACCGGTTCGATATTCGCAGAACCGCTAATTTCTTCTTGTTGGAATGGCTCTTAAGTTGAGGATCATACCGTTTTCGGCGTGCATGCGTGCGCGCAATGCATCAACAAGGGTATATCAGTGACAAATCTGCTGAAAATCTCCCGTCGCGGCTTCCTGGCCTTCCCGCTAGCGCTTGGCGCTTGCAAGTTTGGGCGCGACGTTTCGGAAGTTTCGGGCCTGACGATGGGTACGACCTACAAGGTTGTCGTTATCGACGATGGTATCGGCATCAGCGAAAGCGAACTGCGCAGCGCCATCGATCTGGCCTTGCTTGACGTCAACAAGCAGCTTTCGAACTGGGACCAGTCTTCTGAGATCTCCCAGTTCAACGCGCGCTCGGGCACCGACGATGTGACGGTATCTCCGGCCTTGTCTGAGGTGATGCGCGCGGCGGAAGCGGTCAATGTCGCAAGCCGAGGGACCTTTGACACCACGATTGGCCCACTCATTGAGCTTTGGGGCTTCGGGGCGTCAGGTTCCCAACGGATGCCCAGCGCGGATCAAATTGCGTCGGCCAAGCTTCGGGCCGGTCACGCCAATACGCTGCAGGTTGGGGCTTCTACCTTGCGCAAGCGGCGGCCCGATTCGCAGGTTTATCTTTCTGCAATCGGTAAAGGATATGGTGCCGACCAAATTGGTCGCGCGGTCGAGACGCTTGGAGCCCAGAACTACATGGTCGAGATCGGTGGTGATCTGTATGCCTCGGGCAGCAATCCGTCAGGACTGCCTTGGCAAATCGGCATTGAACGGCCTTCCGCCCTGTCTGGCGGCGTCATCGATGTCGTTGGTGTTTCGGGTGTCGGCCTCGCGTCATCGGGCGATTACCGCAACTATTTTGAGCGCGACGGTGAGCGTTATTCGCACATCATCGATCCAACGACGGGTCGCCCGATCACGCACAAGACGGCGTCGGCGACGGTGCTCGCTGACAACGCAATGCTTGCCGATGCTTGGGCGACCGCCATGCTGATTTTGGGCCGGGGGCGTGGCCTTGAGATCGCCGATGAGAACGGCATTGGCGTTCTATTTGTTGAGCGCGACACAAACGCTGAGGGATTGCAATTCACGACCCAGGCGAACGCCCGTTTTGAGGCGCTTGCAGCCTAGACCGGCACGAGAGGGGCGGAAGAAATGTCTACTTTTGTGTTTGCCTTCGCCTTTATGCTCCTGATCATGGTCGGCATGGCGCTTGGCGTCATGCTGATGGGTAAGACCATAAAGGGCAGCTGCGGCGGGCTGAATGCGATCAGCGACGCTGATAAGTGCGTTGTCTGCAAGAAAGACATCGACCCCGATAGTCCGCTGCGCGAACGATTGCAGTGCCCGAGAGCCAGAAAAATGTTGCGTGATATGGAAGCTGCTGGTGAGCCGATAGCGGTTTCGGCAGCGCCATCTGCGCAAACGTGATCGCCTTTACGTCAATTCATCCACGAAAGAGACTCGACAACACGAAGACTGGCTCCACTTCACCTCCCACCCCCCAACGGTTGGAGTCGGCCAAACATGAGTATGACCTTTGCAAGCGGAGGCAGCTACATGCCAGCATCTTATCGGCCGCCCATTCGTGGGGACTCCATAAAAGTCAAAACGCACAGCCAGAGTAAATCGAGCAACTTGACAGATTCACGATCAAAGGTCGCCGCACTGCTAAAGCACAAGGGGGGAGGGATCATTTCGATCCAGCCCGATGACACGCTTGGCCGCGCCACAGAGATCTTGCGCGATCACGGTATTGGAGCGCTGGTTGTCACCGACGCGGACGGGGCCTTATGCGGTATCCTTTCGGAGCGCGATATTGTGCGCAAATTGGCCGACACTCCCGGCCAGACGCTACCCAAGCTTGTGGAAGAGATCATGGTGCGGGACGTCATTACCTGCGGCCCCGATGATGATCTCGTCTCCGTCCTCAAGAAGATGCAGGCGGGGCGATTCCGCCATATGCCGGTTGTGCAGGACGGCAAGCTGACCGCGATGGTGACGATAGGTGACGTCGTGGGCTATCGGCTCAGCGAAGTCGAGCACGAGGCGCTCCAGCTCAAGCAGCTCGTCGTCGGATAAAGGCCCGGACGCCCTTAGGTTGGTAGGGACAGTGGGATGAAGCCCAGGGTCATGAACCCGGCTGCTGTAAGTGATCCGTAGAGCCATAGTTTCCAGCGGGGACCCTCCGCTTTCCAAACGCTGCGGTATCGATGGCCGAACAGGCACGATGCGACGAAGATGAGTGTGGCCACAATCGGCGTTAAGCTCAGGCCATCCATCGCTTGAGATCCTGTCGTTCTTGTTCTCGCCCGCCGCCGTGACAGCCGTGTATGAGCGGTTCAACTGGTGCCCGGCACCAGCGGGGCCTGATCCGCATAGACACAGGATCAGAGCCCGCTATCTTTCGCAATTCAAACGTGCGCCGCCGCCGCTATTGTTTCGCCAAATGGGCATGCATACTGTTCGCCAAATCACGTGATTGCTTGGACATCATGCGCGCAACGATCGTTGGCCTTATCCTGTTATTGTCGGCTAGTCCTGCGGGCGCGCTCAACAGTCAGACCTTGGCGTCGGAGCTGGCGCGAATCATCGTGTTTGAGGACGTTTGTGGGTTCAGCTACGACCGCGCTGCAATTTCGCGGGTCGTCCGCGCTGCAGTATCGCCCCAAGATCTCAGCTTCAACGGTTTGTTCAATTTCATGCGCGGCGTTCATGAGCGCGATATCGAGGGTTTGAGCCCGAGCGCCCGGACGGTACTGTGTACCCAGATCGAGCAGATCGCCCGCGACCTGACGTTCATCGAGTAAGCGAGTGCGGTGCGGAGCCGGTCAGCGAGCGGCGCTGATCTTGTCTTTCAGGCTGCCACAGCCGATCGCTAGAAAGTGCGGATTGGCAAAATCGCTGTCGGTCGCCTGCTGCTGTTTGCCATAGGCCAGCGGTTCACCATCCTCGCACAACACAAGGCCGCCCGCCGCGCGGAGGACTGCGTCTCCGGCGGCAGTATCCCATTCCATCGTGCGACCGAAACGCGGGTAGAGGTCCGCTTCGCCGCATGCAACGAGGCAAAACTTCAGGGATGATCCCGCTTTCACGGTGTTCTCAACACCCATCTTTGTCAGGAAGGCACTGGTTTCGCTGCTGCCATGCGAGCGGCTCGCGATGGCGGTAATCCCGTCCTGCGGCGCTGGCCGAATGCACAGATCGTCCCAATCGCCAACGGTTTGGTCGGTGACTGCTGCCTGGCGGGCTCCACCCTCACGATCACCGTAGAAGATTCGTCCCTTTGCCGGAGCGAGCACCACACCCGCGATCGGCACACCGTTTTCGATCAGCGCGATGTTGATGGTGTATTCGCCATTGCCCGAGATGAACTCTTTTGTGCCGTCCAGCGGATCGACAAGGAAGAAGAGCGCGTCCGCGTCGGGGGCGTTGCCCGCAGCGGCCGCTTCCTCGGAAACAACAGGAATGTCTGGATAGGCTTTTGCCAGCCCAGCAAGAATGATCGCTTCCGCATCGATATCAGCCTTGGTGACGGGGCTGTCATCGTTCTTCGTGTCGATCCCTAGATCGCCGGAGCTGAAGTGGTGGATCGTGGCAGCTCCCGCGGCAACGGCAATCGGGACCAGCGTCTGTTGAAGGTCCGCGAGGGGTAGGGCGGATTTGGGTTCACTCATGGGGTACTCCTCGACCAACGCATCAGTTCGGGACAGAAGACGGTGCCTCGGTCAATCACCGCGGCGCTGTCGTCTCCAGCACGGTGGTCAGCACGGTTTTGCTTAGCTCATCAAGTGAGCGATCGACCGTTTCAAGATGGATTGTCGGACTTTCCGGGCGCTCATACGGGCTGTCGAAGCCGGTGAAGTTCTTGATTTCGCCGGCCTTTGCCTTCGCATAAAGCCCTTTCGGGTCCCGCTCCATACAGACTTCGAGCGGCGTATCGACGAAGATCTCGACGAACTCACCGTCTTCGAGCATGTCGCGCACCATCCGACGTTCAGCGGCGAACGGCGAGATGAAGGAACACAGGACCACCATACCGGCATCGACCATCAATTTGGCCACTTCGCCAACACGCCGAATGTTTTCAACCCGGTCAGCGTCGGTGAAGCCGAGGTCCCGGTTGAGACCGTGGCGCAAATTGTCGCCGTCAAGCATGTATGTCGCGCGGCCCTCGGCCTGCAGCGCCTTTTCAACCTCGCGGGCGATCGTCGTCTTCCCTGAGGCGGATAGGCCCGTGAACCAAACAACAGCCGGTTTCTGACCAAGTCGCGATCCCCGTTGTGCCTTGTCGATGGCGAGGCTCTCACGATGGATGTTGGTTGCGCGTCGCAGCGAGAAGTTCACCATGCCTGCGGCCACCGTGGCATTGGAGAAGCGATCGACGAGAATGAAGGAGCCCGCTTCGCGGTTCTCTTCGTAAGGGTCGACCGCCACGGCCTTTGACAGCGATAAGTTGACGAAGGCTATCTCATTCATCTCCAGCTGGCGTGCAGCGTGATGCTGGAGCGTGTTCACGTCGAGCCGGTGCTTGATGGTCGATACAGTGGCCTGTGTCCACGCATTGCCAATACGCATCAGGTAGGAGCGACCCGACAGCATGGGCTCTTCACCCATCCAGATGATGTGTGCGGCCAGCTGGTCCGAAACCTCAGGCCGCGTCTGGGGAAACGCGATCACGTCGCCGCGTATGATGTCAATTTCTGCGTCGAGCGTCAGCGTCACAGCATCGCCAGCTGATGCGCGTTCCAGATCGCCATCGGCCGTCACGATACGATCGACATGGGCGGTCTTGCCCGAGTTGGCGACGATGATCTCGTCGCCCGGCGCGACCGAGCCGGCG
>JBCCPK010000016.1 GCA_039024915.1 Pseudomonadota bacterium | reverse complement strand
GAAGGCGCTTCAGCCTGGCATTCTCCTTCTCCAGATCTTTCAGGCGCTTCGCCTGATCAACCTTCATGCCGCCATACTCCTTGCGCCATCGGTAGTACGTCACCTGCGTCACTCCAAGCTGCCGGACGACTTCGCCAACGCCGACACCCTGCGCCAGCAGGACCTCAGCTTCACGCAACTTCGAAATGATCTCTTCGGGTTTGTAGCGCTTCACGCCCATCATTGCTCTCCTTTGAACTCGCAAATCTTCCACTCAACGTGGCTGCGTTCAAAGGGGCCGGGTCAGGTTCGCGGTATCAAAATCTATGTTCTCAATCGCAGCATCCGCCAGCCCACAAGACCCGACCCCTGCGGAAGTCGCCCAGATGGAAATCCTTAGAGAGCACTTGAGGGAGTCCGACCCCGAATTATCAGACGTTGCAGCCACAAACCCGCAAAACGCAGCGGTTGAGCAACGGTTTGAGGGAGCTTTGTGCACCCGGACGCAATTGCACACACTTATGCTTGGCACCATTCGGGATCAGGGCATGTGGGCTGCAGGTTGGTGGCACGTCTGGGATCGGTTGCGCCGAAACGGCGTTCGGGTCGAACAGGAGGCTGTGAAGTCCATCTATCGCGCCGAAGATATGGTTCGGCTACGCAATCATTCACCTCAGATTGACCCGTCTGTGGTTTCGCAAATGGACGTTGAAGAGGCGAATTCAGCTTGTCGCGGCGGCGCCGGAACCCAAGCGCTGTCCAGCGTTCCAAACCCAACGCCCCGTCCGTGACGTTGTGAATACAATATAGCGCATGATCTGATGGGAAATGCCGGCATCCGTCACGGTCTACTGTGACCCACCCATGTGCGGCGCGATAGAGAAGGAGTCACCCGTAAGTCTGATTATTGCGAACGCGAAGTGCAGTACGACTAAGCAGATCAGCGTGTGTGAATTAGCCTCACTTCTCGCAACCACGCAGAGGAAACGTTATCGCCGCGCGTAGCGAAGTGTAAAACTCGCGCCTTCGCTAAACGCCGCTGTGGGGATGAAGCGATGTATTAGCCATCGACCGCCATTGGTGGCAACGCGGACATAGGACTTGTTGGCTTCCGGCCATAGCTGACTTTCAGCGTAGGGGCCGGGAGCGGATAGAGCTTGGAGCAAAGCTCAAGCTGCTAATGTGGTTTTATGCGAGACCCTCTGAACAACATCCACTCCATTCATTGGTCGACCGAGAAAGTAGCCCTGGCCGAGAGCGCAGCCCAGCGCGTTCATTGCGTCCAGCTGGCACTGCGTTTCAATGCCTTCAGCAACGGTCTCAAGTCCAAGTTCGTGTCCAAGACCAACAACTGAGCGTACAATGGCACCGGACAAGGGGTCATCGTCAGAGCGATTGATGAAGGAGCGATCGATCTTCAGCTTGTCGAATGGAAAACGCTGCAACATCGTGAGAGACGCGTAGCCAGTACCAAAGTCATCCAGGTTGATCTGGACACCTAGCTGCTTCAGCTCATGCAGCTCTTGAAAAGACGCTTCATCCTGCAACACGGCGTTTTCGGTGACCTCGAGCTCCAAGAGCTTCGGCGAAACGTTATGATGTTCGAGTGCCTGCTTGACCTGCTCGAAGACAGTTCCATTGCCAAGTTGACGTGGTGATAAGTTCACGGCAATACGTGCATCGCTGTCCCATGATCGATGTGCTCTAAGTGCGTTGTTGAGCACCCAATCCCCGATGCAAGATATGGCACCGTTCTGCTCGGCCGCTTCAATGATACCAATAGGGGTCAAGTAGTCGCTTTCAGGCCCAGCCCAGCGGATAAGCGCTTCAAAGCTGCAGTCTTTTCCAGTCTTCAGGCAAACGATTGGCTGAAATTGAAGGGCAAGGGTGTCGTCATACGTTTCCCGGGTCACCAACGAGCTGAACAGCTTTGAGCGATCGAGTTCTCTGGCGAGTGCTTTATCAAAGAACTGCGCTTTCGCCCGACCATCCTGTTTGGCGCGGTAGAGCGCAAAGTCAGCTCGCGAGAGAGCATCGTCTAGGCCTTCGTGCTTACTCTCTATTTCGTAGGCGCCGATGCTCACGCTGAAATCGATCGAAATGCCCTCGAACAGCATATCCTCACGCATCCGATCCAAGACGGCCTCAGCCAAACGTCTGGCTTCGTCAGAACCCGCTTGCGGGCCTAGCGAGAGCAAGACCGCAAACTCATCACCACCCAAGCGGGCAACGACATCATCCTGGCGAACGCATCCCTTTAGGCGTTCTGCAACGTTCATGATGACAGCATCACCTGCGCCATGACCGTGATTATCGTTCACGGACTTAAAGCGATCGATGTCGATGAGCATTGCCACTACACGGCCAGGTTGAGCGCTCAGCCGCTCGTACTCGGCGGTAAACTTTGAACGGTTGAGCAATCCTGTCATGCTGTCATGCTCTGATGCGTGCTTGACCTTCTCTTGTGCGAGCACACGCTCCGTTACATCGGAGTGGGTTGCCACCCAACCGCCATCTGGCGTGCCGGTGTGAACGGACGAGATGATCCGCCCGCTTTCAAGCCGAACACCACCTTCCACGGTCTCCCCGCGGGCCAAGCCTTCTCGAAGCTTGCGCAGCATAGTTTCGTAGTCTTCGGTATCGAACCCCTCAAAGCCGTTGCTTCGAGTCTGAGACGCGATGATATCCCTTAGGGAGGCACCCTTCTTGGCAACCTTCGGATCAATCCCGAACAGATCAATGTAGCGCTGGTTCCAAAAGGTTAGACGCGCGTCGCCATCGAAGACGGTGATCGCTTGATCCATCGTCTCCAAGGTGAGGCGAAGCTCGGCTTTGCTCTCGGATGCTGCTCGCTGCGCTTCATTTGTCTTGAGGAGTGAGCCAATGATTTGCTGAAGGTTTGCAATGGCAGCGGCTTGGCAAGCAGAAAGGTTTGGCTCCTTCAGACCAGAGAGGATGAGAGCGCCAACGACATCGGAGCCGCCAAACGGCAGCGGAACACCAAAGGTATGGGGATCAGCGGGAACCGATGCTGGATTAGGTTTCGAGGCATTGTGGGTGATCGTCCTGATGAGATCACCTATGATCGTCTCGTGGAGATGAGACCCCGCCGTTTGGGCGACAACGCAATGTTGCTCGCGTTCAATCCCGACGAGAAAGACGGCGTCGCATCGCACAGTGGCTTGAGCCAATTCAACGATGATCGTTTTATCTGGAAAATCGAGGGGATGTTTGGCCCGCGGCACTTCGTACTGACGTGTACCAATCGATTTCTTGCGTCTCTCATCCATCGCCATGCCTCTTGGCCCAACAAACGCGGCCTACAGAGTGACATGACTATCTTTCAAGAGACTTCAAAGGTTTAGTGAACGCACGGTTACGCAAGAAACCACAGCATCCCGAAGGTTTGCGATCTTACACTGTAAGTGTACGAAATGGGGCTCAGGTCAGTTCTTCAGGCGATAAAACGGCGTTGAGCGCAAATAGAGGCTAGCGTCTGCTCGACGCCCGTTCCGGTCATCCTGGATAGAGCCACGAACGTCTATTTGGTGGCCGAAGGTCTGTCTGCAGACTAAGCATCAACGAAAGGTTGTCCTCCCCCCTAGAACTGGGCGATCACATTGGCCACGAGAGGGGGATTTGGCGTGGTGCGGAAGCGAGACACAGGCGAAGATATCCTGAAGCTACTTCGTGGGATTGAGCTGCAGCTGGTTGCCGTTGATGATCTGCCGTCAGCATGTCGAAGTGTCGAGATTGGCCATGCAACGCAATTCAACTGGCGCAAGCGCTTAGGTGGCATGGGGCGGTCGCAGCTATCAAATGCTCACGGTTCTCGGTGAGTAAACCCGGCAAGCCTTGGCTGTTGTGGTCCGTACCAAGATGGGAGCTGACGATGTCCTTGAAGCGCTTTACCCGCTCCTGCTCAAGCGTGGCTCGCCAGAATACATCCGTTCAGACAAAAAGCCAAAGTTTGCTGCTGGAGCAATGAAGACCTGGCTTTGACGCATCGGCATATCGCTTTTGATCACAAAGCGTCGTAGCGCCGCACCGGTGCAGTACTTGCGCGCTCGATCAACTCCGGACCGGCGCCATCCACGCAAACAACACCTGGCGTTGTACCCCCACCTGTCACCTCCTCGATTGCGACGGATCCCAACTGGCGAAGCGGCATGCGGATCACGGTCAGAGCAGGACGCAGATAGTCAGCGAGCGGGATGTCGTGAACGGCGATCATCGAGAAATCGTCAGGTATGCGCTTGCCCAGATCCTGGAGTGCTGCAGAAACGCCAATGGCCGAAGCCACATTCGCGACAACCACACCGGTAAGTTGCGGATCGCGCCGCAGAAGTTCGCGGATGGCATCAGCGCCCGGCGCAAACTTATTGCCGCCATCAGTGGACCAACCATCCTGCGGCTCGATACCTGCATCTGCGAGCGCGCGCTGCCAGCCATGTTTGCGGTCACCGGAGAAAAGCAATTCATCCGCGACGCCGATGTAACCGATGTGCGTATGACCAAGCGAAAGCAAATGCTCGGTTGCGACGCGACCGGCGGCCTCGTCATCAAGGCGAACGACCCGATTGGTCAGTGGATCGCCCGCTTGCAAAAGTACTGTGGGTACGCCGTGGCGGGCGGCGCGTTCGAGGGTACGGTCGAACCTGGTACCCGCGCCCTGTAGGATGATCCCATCCACGCCGCGACCGGCCACAAGATCCTCTAGGTGGGATTGTCCGCTTGCGCTCTCATTGGCTTCTCCGACGAGAACAGCTTTGCCGTACGCGAGCGCTGCTTCATGCGCACCCGCGATGATTTCTGCGTAAACCGAGCTGGTCAGGTCGTGCACGATGAGCGCAATCACGCCGGTACTGGACGCTTTCAACGAACGCGCGGCGACGTTCGGCGAATAATCCATTTCCTGGATGTGCCGCAGCACGCGGGCTCGGGTTTCCGCGCTTACCCGCAAGGTTTTATCGCCGTTAACGATCCGCGAAACGATAGCCGGTGAGACCCCAGCGGCTTTGGCAATGTCGGCGTTGGTCGCCATTATGAACGTTCCTTTTCGCGCGCGACTGTAGCGGGATGCACCGCATGTTCAAGCCGGTGATCACTTGACCATGATACGGCCTTGCCAAAGTTGGTAAATCGATTTACCTTCCTGCTTATAGCATGTCTCATAAGCCAGATCGGCGCTGGCAGGACGGGTGCAAACATCCGCCTAAAACAACAATCGCCGCGGGAGGGATTTGCGTTGTGACCGCCACGCCTCAAGCGCTTGATGGCATTCGGGTACTCGACTTCACACAGATGATGCTGGGGCCTTTGTGCACGCAGACCCTCGCTGATCTGGGCGCCGATGTTGTGAAGGTCGAACGGCCGGGCGCGGGCGAATGGATGCGCAAAATGCCCATGCTAGGCGAATTCGTCGGCAAAGACTCCGCCGCTTTCCACGCCTTCAATCGCAACAAACGTTCTGTCGCTGTCGACCTCAAACACCCTGAAGGTCGCGCACTGCTGCTTGAGATCGTCCAAGAGTTCGACGTTGTCACCGAAAACTTCCGTGCCGGTGTGATGGACCGCCTTGGCCTTGGCTACGATGACTTCAAGGCCGTCAAGCCGGACATCATCTACGCCTCTGGTTCAGGGTGGGGCCAGCGCTCGGAGATGGCCAAGCAAAACTGGCCGGGGCAAGATCTGCTCATCCAGGCGATGAGCGGCGTGATGTACAATACCGGCAAAGCAGGCGACGAGCCCACAGCCTGCGGAACGCCCATCGCCGATTTTGCCGCCTCACAGGCCATGGTGTCAGGTATTCTCGCCGCCCTTCTTGCCCGTGGTCGCCATGGTGTCGGCCAGCGGGTGGAAGTCGATCTGTATTCGGCTACCCTCAACTTGATGGCGCAAGAGAACTTCGCCGTTCTCAACCAAGGGTTAGAATTGGAGCGATCGGAGGCAGGGATCGCAACGCCTTGGAATGATGCCCCCTACGGGCCGCACCCCACGGCGGATGGTTACATTGCCATCGCCATGTGCCCGCTCGACAAGCTCGCTTCACTGCTTGAAGACCCGCAGATTGCTAACTTGCACGGATTCCGTGACCGAGACGCCTTGAAACGGCGGATCGATGCGCGCACCAAAACCATGACCACGCAGGCTCTGCTGAGCAGGCTGCAGAGCGGCGATGTCTGGTGTGCGCCGGTACGCAATTCGCGCCAGGCCATGGATGAATTGGTCGCCGGGCACTCAGACCTGTTGGTGGAGCTCGATCACCCAGAGGCGGGTGCAGTGAAAGCCATCGCCTGTCCGATCACAATGTCGGGAACGCCGATCGGCGATGCCCAAGCTGCGCCGCGGGTCGGCGAGCACACTCATGAAGTGTTGATTGAGCTACTCGGCGCTGAGCGCCTTGAGATGCTGCGGGTACAGGGGGCCATCGGATGAGCGAAGACCGCATTCATCCCAATTTGGCCGTTTCCCAAGACGGTGCGATCCACACCTTGCGGATCGATCGTGAGGAGGCGTTGGGCGCGCTCAACTTCGAGATCATGGCTGCCCTGGGAAGTTACATTGATGGGCTTGCCGGGAACGAGAGCTGTCGCGTTCTCATCATCACTGGGACCGGCAAAGGATTTGTCGCGGGCGCAGACATCACCGGCTATCACGGTACAACCCAGGCGCAATTTGACGGCTTCCAGCGGCGATCACGCCGGACGTTTGATGCGCTGGCTGCACTGCCCCAAATCACCATCTGCGCGGTCAATGGTTATGCGCTTGGCGGCGGACTGGAGGTGGCTCTCTGCTGCGACCTGATCCTGGTCGCAGAACGCGCAAAACTCGGACTTCCCGAAATCAAACTTGGACTTCTCCCCGGCGGCGGCGGGACACAGCGCCTGCCAAAGCTGGTGGGAGCGATGCGCGCCAAAGAGCTGTTACTGACTGGGCGCATGATGACGGCTCAGGAAGCGGTCGAGTACGGCGCAGCGCTTGAGGTGCTTGAGGCTGAGGCACTGATGTCGCGCGCGCATGAATTGGCAGAGACCCTTGCCGGCAATGCCCCGCTGGCGTTGGCTGAAGGCAAGCGTGTGATTGACGACGGTCTTCAAACGCCGCTCGCTGGCGGGCTAACCTTTGAGCAGCGTGTTCTGGGCGCTTTGTACGCCACCAACGACGCCAAAGAAGGCATCGATGCCTTCGTCGAAAAACGCGATCCAATGTGGACCGGGAGTTAAGCGAACGATGAGTGAAACCAGTGTGATCAGCTACCGGAACGGGCCGTTTGCAACCGTCTCCATGGGACTACCTGGCGACCATGAAGGTAAGACGGCGACGCGGGTCTTCTTCGTCAAAGGCGCTGACAAGCTGGCACTCATCGATAGCGGCCTGTATGCCGGGTACCCCTCGCTTGAGCGCGGGTTCGAAGAGCTCGGCTATGCGAAGCAGGACCTCGACTTGCTGCTCATCACCCATGAGCACATGGATCACGTCGGCAACAATGGTCCGCTCAAGGAACAGACCGGTTGCACGATCATCGGCCACAAGGCCCGTGCTGATCGGGTCGCCGACAACATGCTCAACGCGAAAACGATTGTACACGCGTTTCCTGAAGGTGAACACTTCGACCTGAAGGAAGAATATCTCGATTGGATGGCGCCTAATGAGGGCCCGTTGGACTCGTATGTTGCCGAGGGTGACATCATCGATCTCGGCGGTGGCGTGAAGCTCGAAGTCGTCGAATGTATGGGCCACTCGATGGCGGAAATCGGCTTTTTCGAGCACTCGACCAAGACCCTGGTCATCGCCGATCCGCTGCTGCCGATCTTCAATCCGGTTCTGTATCTCTACGAAGACCCCGCCGTCATGCGCGCGACCTTCGACAAGATAGAAGCCTTCATCAAGCAGCGCGACGTCCAGACCGTGGTGCTCGCCCATGAAGAGCCACGAACGGGCGAAGGAACCTTCGAGCTGATCGAAAGCGCACGGGCGCGTGTCGATGGCATCGAAGACAGCATGATCCGCACCATCAAGGCTCAGCCGGGCATTGGCTTTGCCGCGCTGCGCGATGCGGTTTGCGATGAATTCGACAAGGTTCGCGAATGGCGCGCGTTGGTGTCCATTGATGCAAGCCTGAAAGCATTTGAGGCGGCCGGCACAATCCGCCGCCAAGGCAATGGCTGGGCCTATGAAGGCTGACGCGCTCCCTCGCTGCGCTGTCCTTGGTTCGGGCACCATGGGTGCCCAGGTCGCCCTGTCGTTAGCACTCGGTGGCGCGTCGGTCAGCCTATGGGGGCGTCGTGCTGAGGGGCTTGAAGATGCGCGTGCGCGGGTCGACGAAGCGTTTGAGTTTCTCGCAAACAGCGGATTGGCCGATATCAACGAGAAGGCGGGCGTCCTGGGACGCGTGACATTTGAACGTAACATGTCGGACGCTGTTTCGAGCGCGGGTTTTGTCATCGAGGCTGTTGCCGAAGAGCTGCATGTCAAACAGACAGTGCTACAAGCGGCCGAAGCGCATGTTGGGCTGGACGCGATCCTGTCATCGACCACATCCGCGCTGAGCCCAACAGCCGTTCAATCCGCGCTGAAGTGCCCAACAGCTTTCTGCGTCGCGCACTACGCCCAGCCTGCGCATTTGGTGGCGCTGGTGGAAGTTGTCCCAGGCGAGCAAACGGCTGCGAAAACGACGCAGTTTGTCACGCAGCTTCTCGAGGCCACCGGCAAGACGCCGGTCCTTTGCCCGGACATTCCGGGGTTTCTTTGGGCCCGCATTCAACATGCCGTCCTAAGAGAGTTCGCCAGCCTGGTCGGGAAGGGCTTGGTAACGCCCGGAGCGTGCGACACGATCCTCAAGCAAGGCTACGCCGCTCGGCTCCCGGCGATGGGTGCATTTGAACATGCAGACCTGGCCGGCCTTGATCTGTTGAACGGCGCCGCGGCCAAAGCCGTTTGGGCCGATCTCTCAACCGTAGGTGATCCCGATGACACGCCGGTCGGCGCGCTGTTTCGCGACGGTAAACTTGGCATGAAAAGCGGCGCAGGCTTCTACGACTGGAAAGCACGGGATGCCGAAGCGTTCAAAAGGGCGCGGGACGAGGAAATCGTTCGGCGCGTGAAAATCCAAAAAGGGGCGGACGTCACGCTGGCGCAGCGATGAGGTTCGTCTCCACGGAAGAAACGTGCGCAGGCACGGATGGTGGAAGGCACGCATGAGCGGAGTTCAACTGACCAAAGTCAGCAAGTCCTACGGGCCGGTCAACATTATACCTTCGCTCGATCTCGACTTTGAAGAGGGCGAGTTCGTGGTGATTGTCGGCCCTTCCGGCTGCGGGAAATCCACGACGTTGCGCATGATCGCTGGTCTCGAGCCTGTTTCGGGCGGCTCGATATACATTGCCGGAAAAGATGTCACTTGGGCTGTACCCAAAGAACGCGACATCGCGATGGTCTTTCAGTCCTACGCGCTCTACCCGCACATGAATGTCGCAGGGAACATGTCGTTTGCCTTGAGGCTGGCAGGCCGTCCTAAAGCCGAAGTCGAAGAACGGGTGAACGCGGCGGCTCAAATGCTTGAGCTGACCGACTATTTGCACCGCAAGCCAAAAGACCTGTCAGGCGGCCAACGCCAACGTGTCGCGATGGGCCGCGCCATTGTACGCGATGCCTACTGCTTTCTGTTCGACGAGCCCTTGTCCAACCTCGATGCCAAGCTGCGTTCGACGATGCGGACTGAGCTGGCGATCCTGCACAAGAAGCTCGAGCGGACCATGGTCTATGTGACTCACGATCAGATTGAAGCCATGACGATGGCTGATCGCATCGTGATCATGGATCAGGGTATCGTTCAGCAAGTGGGCAGTCCTCGCGAGGTGTATAACAGTCCGGTGAACCGGTTCGTCGCCGGCTTTATCGGATCGCCTTCCATGAACTTTCTCGACGGAGAAGTCATTGATGATGGGGGCCTGCATGTACGCGGCGAAGGCTTCGATCTGCCGCTCCCAGAAGCACTGGCAAGCGCTGCCCAACGGGCTGCGTCCCGCGCGGTAACGGTCGGCCTGAGGCCAGAACACTTCTCAATGGATGGGGCTGGCGGCACCCAGGAATCCCAGTTTGCCCCAGTCGAGCTGGACGTTGCGGTCGCCGAATACATCGGGTCCAGCCAGTTCCTCGCCGCAAGCATTGCCGGCAAGCACGTTACAGCGGCCATCGAAGTTGGCCCCGATAGCGCGCCTCTGACCAGCGGTGCGTACCGCTTTGATACGTCACGACTCTACCTGTTCGACCGGGAATCCGGCGAAGCAATCAACTGAAGAACCAAAACCAACGACCATCAAGGGAGGAACCAAAGATGGCAACAACTGCACTGAAAACAACCGCGATGGCGGGCCTGACGGCGTTGCTGATGTCGACGTCGGCAGCGCTTGCCAACCCGTATGCGGAGTATGAAGGCACCACGATCGTCGTCAGCTGGCCCGCGCTTGCGCACTTCAACGCGGCAGAGGAACTCGTTGAAGAGTTCATGGAAGAGACCGGCATCAACGTTGAGATCGATGCACTGCAATACCTCGCACTACGCGACCGGCAGCTATTGGAAATGTCCAAGCCCGAGGGCGACTACGATGTCGTCAGCTGGGTCGTCATGTGGAAGGGCGAATATGTCAACAAGGGCCTGCTGACGCCGCTTTCGCAGTTCTTCACGGACGCAAGTCTTGTTGATCCGATGTATGACATCGACGACATTGCCGACGCTTATTTGCAAAATGGCGGCGTCGTCGGTGGCGACCTGGGTTATCTGCCCGGCCCCTCGGGCGCTCTGTACGGCATCCCGTTTGGCGCAGAAACCTCTATCCTGGCGTATCGCAAGGACATTTTTGAAGAGCAGGGCATCGAAGTCCCCGAAACGTACGATGAGCTGCGGGATGTGATGACCCAGCTGCACGAGGCGGGCATTCCCGCACTAACATCGCGTGGGCAGACCGGGCACCAGGTCACGGCGGCTTGGCTTTTCCACCTGGCGCCCCTTGGTGGTCGGGTCTTTGACGACCAATGGAATCCGGTTGTGAACTCGCCCGAAGCTGTTGAGGCTGCAGAGTTCCTGCGCCACGTCGCAAATACCGGACCGATCGGCATCCCAACCTTCGGCTTCGGCGAAGCCGCAGCCGCCTTCCTTCAGGGCGAGGCTGCGATGCACCTCGACTCCCTGAAGATCGCTGCGATGTCACGCAATCCTGATCTGTCCACAATTGATGGCAAAGTCGGTTATGCCCTGCATCCGGTTGGTACGCGCTGCGGCGCAGAAACCGGCGGCTTTGCCATGGGTATCCCGGCCAACGCGCCTAACCCGGAAGCGGCCTTCCTGTTCATTCAGTATATGACCTCCAAGCAGGGCGACCAGCGCATGGTTGAGCTTGGTGGCGATCCGGTGCGCATCTCTACCCTGACGAACAACACCGAGGGCTTTGACGACTACCCGGTGGTTGCCGAGCAGCTGCCCTGCGCTGATCCAAACTGGCGCCCGCTAATCCCTGAGTGGAATGAGCTGAACATCGATGTGCTCGGTCAGGCTCTAACGCAGGTCATCACCACCGATGATCCGATCCAGCCGATCATGGATGCTGCCAACGAGCAGATCCGCGAGATCATGGAGCGCGAGGGCTACTACATCTGGGCCGAGCACCGCGGCCAGTAGTTACGCGTGAATTGCGCGGGGGCGGCGTCCTAGCTGCCCCTGCCCTGTCTCCCCTCGTCTGGAAAGCTCCATGAGCGACGTCACGATCCACGCGCCCACATCGGCCAAGCCGTCACCGTTCAGTGCACGGTCGCTGAGCCCGTACTTCTTCATTTTGCCTGCGGTCGCGGTGATGTTTGCAGGCCTGGTGTATCCGGTCATTCAGTCGTTTTACCTGGCGTTTTTCGATTGGCGCATCGGGACCGACATGGACGACGCACCGTTTGTGGGCATGGAGAACTTCGTCCGGATGCTTACCGACGAAGGCGTGCGCGAGTCCCTTTGGGTGACCATGCGCTTTGGCTTCTGGACCATTACAATCGAGATGTTTCTGGGCGTGTCGCTGGCGCTGCTGCTGGAAAAACCGATCCGTGGCGCATCCATCTTCCGCACGATCTTTATCTTGCCGCTCATGGTCTCACCGGTGGTGGTTGGCCTGATCTGGCGTTACCTGTTCGACGCACGCATCGGCTGGATCAACTACTATCTGGGTTATCTCGGCATCGAGCCACAGGTCTGGCTGGGTGATGCGGACCTGGCATTCTTTGCCATGGTTTTCACCGACATCTGGCAGTGGACACCGTTCATCTTTATTATTGTCATCGCTGGCTTGCAGGCGCTTCCCTCTGAGGTGATGGAAGCGAGCAAAATCGATGGCGCCAACTGGTGGCAGCACATCCTGTTTGTGAAGCTACCGATGATCAAATCGATCTTGATCATCGCGCTGTTGTTGCGTCTGATCGACGTGTTCCGCGCTTTGGAAGTTATGTTCATCATGACCGGTGGCGGACCTGGCAGGGCGACTGAGGTACTCTCGCTGCACATCTACAATCGCGCCTTCACCACACAGCAGCTTGGTTATGCGTCCGCGATTGCAGTGCTGCTGATCGTGATCGTCTCCCTGCTCAGCCTGGCGATCCTGAAGATGGGCAACCCGATGAAAGACAAGGCGGACATCTGATGGCTGGCAAGCGTATCAACAGTCCGTGGGGTGTTGTGGGTCATTATGCGGCGCTCATCGTTCTGGCGCTGATCACACTCGCACCGATTTGGGTGATGATTGCCACAGGCTTCAAGCCAGATGTGGTGGTCCAGAGCCGGGACCCGGTCTGGTTTTTCTTCGTACCCACCCTCGACAATTATGAATTCATTCTCACCCGTGGGCGTTTCGACACCTATCTGGTGAACTCGATCATTGTTGGAACTCTGTCCACGGTGTTCACGCTGACCTTCGGCGGGTTGTGCGCCTACGCCTTGGCACGGACCGAGTTCCACGGTCGCGTTTTTGTTGCGAACACAACGCTTCTTGTCCGGATGGTCCCACCGGCGGTTCTTGCCGTGCCCGCTTTCGCGATGGTCATCCAGTTTAACCTCGACAATGATTTGGCGGTGCTGGTCTTCTTCTACACAGCGCTCAACCTGCCGTTCGCGATCTGGCTGCTGTTCGGCTTTTACAAGCAGATCCCGGTTGAGCTCGAGGAAGCGGCGATCGTCGATGGCGCCACACCGCTGCAGGTTTTCTACAAAGTCCTGCTTCCGCTGATGACATCAGGCTACGCGGTTGCCGGCATCTTCACCTTCCGGATCGCATGGAACGAGTTCATCCTCGCCCTATTGCTGACGAGCCGTTCGACGCGGACGCTGCCTGTCGGTGCAGCGGGGTTCATCACCGATACCGGCGTCGAGTGGGGTCGGATCATGGCGATGGGGACGCTCATCGTTATCCCGCCGCTTCTGTTCACATTCTTTGCCGCCCGGCAGATCATTGCGGGCATGACCGCAGGCGCCGTCAAAGGCTGACCCCTGCCTAAGCCCCAAACGTAAAGGGAACGACCATGCTTCGCAGCACCGACCACATTCTAACCACCCATGTGGGTAGCCTGCCGCGACCGCACGATCTGCTTGATGTTCTGAAAGCCCGGCTTGATGGGGAGCCTGTCGATCAGGCGGCTTACGACGCCAAGATCGCCGATGCGGTGGATCGGATGGTGCAGCAGCAGGTCGAGGCGGGGATCGACATTGTGGCTGACGGTGAGATGAGCAAGCCGGGCCACGCGATCTACATCGAAGAACGGCTATCAGGCTATGAGCAGCGGCCCGGCCATGACACAGGCTACTACGCCGCCGAAAAGGCCGCGTTCCCCGAATACTACGAGGACTATTTCGCCCGAGCCCATCTGGGCGGCGCGATCGCTCCGGCCCATCCTGTCGCCTGTGTGGGACCGGTGGACTATGTCGGCCTCGATGCGCTTCAGGCGGACCTTCGGAACCTGCGCGCTTCGTGCGACAAGCACGGCGTCACCGAAGCTTTCATGCCCTGTGCGGCGGTCACGGGCGTGGGCTTCAATGAGTATTACGACAGCCAGGAAGCCTACATGTACGCCGTCGCCGATGCGCTGGCGGTGGAATACAACGCCATCATCGATGCGGGCTTTCTTCTTCAGGTCGATGATCCGTTCCTGCCGCACATCTATATGGACACATCGCTCGACGAGGCTGCGCGCCTCGCCAAAGCCAACCTGTTCGTCGAGACGGTCAACCACTCCATCAAGGGCATCCCGGCGGAGAAGATCCGCTACCACACCTGCTACGGCATCAATCAGGGGCCCCGGGTCTATGAGCCCGATCTGCCGATGATGATCAACGAGGTGCTCAAGGTGAATGCGGCCTGCTTCTCGTTTGAGGCGGGCAATCCGCGACACGAGCACGAGTACCATCTGTGGGAGTATGTGAAGCTGCCTGAAGACCGGCTGATCGCGCCGGGGGTGATCACCCATGCGACCAGTGTTGTTGAGCATCCCGACTATATTGCCGAGCGCATCGTGCGCTTCGCTGACCGGGTCGGTCGCGAGAACGTGCTTGCGAGTACCGATTGCGGTTTCTCCAGCCAGGCGATCTACAAGACCGAGGTTGAGAACCGCGTCGTCTGGGCAAAGCTCAAGTCGCTGGCAGACGGCGCACGGATCGCGTCGGAAAAGCTGTGGTAGTTTTGCGGCGCGTTCTGGTAACCGGCGCGACGGCCGGTATCGGCGAGGCAATCGCCGAAAGGCTAGCATCGGAGGGCTATGAGGTAACCGCAGTGGGTCGCCGCGCCGAGCGCCTTCAGGCTCTCGCGAGACGATCAGGCGTTCAACCGGCGCCTGGCGACGTTACCGACGCCGCACGCATGCAGCAGATCGTGGCGCAAGCGCAGCCGGAAATCCTGATCAACAATGCGGGCATTGGCCTGGCCATTTCCGGTCTGGACGCGGCGGACGCCGGTGGTATCGCTCGCTCCGTTGCGACCAATGTAACGGCGCCGATCCAGATAACGCAGATGGTGCTCCCGGCTATGAAGGCTGCGGGCCGAGGTCATATCGTAAATGTGGGGTCAATCGCTGGTCTGCACACGCTGCAATCGGCGCTCTACGGCGCAGGTAAAGCGGCAGTCCACCGCTTCTCGCAGAATTTAAGACATGAGCTTGTTGGCACTGGCGTCCGGGTGACGGAGCTCTGCCCAGGTCGGGTGGAGAGCGAGTTCTATGATGCCAAAACCGGCAACATCGAGAACAATTCCCTCAGTTCGGTTGGCTACAAAGCGCTGTCTCCGCTCGATATCGCCGACGCGGTCCTCTACGCGTTGTCTGTGCCGGATCATGTGAACATCACCACCCTGGAAATCCTGCCGACAGGGCAAGCGGTTGGCGGCGTGAAAGTGGCGGAAATCCCATGACAGGTCGATTGGAAGGACTGACGGCGCTGATCACGGGCGCCGGCGATGGGATTGGCCTTGCCTCCGCGGAGCTTTTCGCGCGCGAAGGCGCTCACGTCTTGTGTGCTGACATCATCGCGGATCGCGCCAATGCAGCAGCATCCAGGCTGCGGGACGCGGGTGGGCAATCGACCGCGTTGGTCGGCGATGTCTCCGATGAGGCAAGCGTCGAAGCCATGGTCAGCGAAGGCATCAAAGCCACCGGGCGAATTGATGTGCTGTTCAACAACGCCGGCGGCGGCTCTGGCCGCGATGGCTCAGTTGTTGATCTCGATCTGGACGAGTTCTGGCGGACCATCCGCGTTGATCTGTTCGGGACACTACTGTGCTGCCGAAAGGTCATCCCGCACATGGTGCAAGCCCAGGGTGGTTCGATCATCAATATTTCGTCGTTGCGGGCGCTGGTTGGGACCGCTGGCGCGGATGCCTATACCGCGTCAAAGGGCGGTGTGGCCTCGCTCACGCGTGCGATGGCGCTGCAATGGGCCAAGCATGGCATCCGCGTGAACGCGCTGGCGCCTGGTGTTGTGCTGACCGACCGCGTCGCCGCGCTCATTAAGCCCGATAATCCGATCTACCAGAAGATGCTGTTGGGGCCGTGCAAACCGGAAGATGTTGCGGAGCTAGCCTGCTATCTCGCTTCGCCCGCATCGTCAAAGATGACGGGCACCGTCCTACCGTTGGATGCTGGAGCAACGGCCTACTAAGCGAACGCGTCTTCTGGCTTGATCAACACTTTGCCCACGGCGCCGCCGGACGCCATCAGTTCACACGCTTCGAGCGTTTGGCTGACGGGAAACTGCCCCGCGATAATCGCGTCAAAATTGACCGAACCGCCAACGATCAAATCAACCGCATGGTCAAATTCACGGGTGAATAAAATGCTGCCCACGCAGTTGATCTCTTTCAGCGCATTCAGGTGCAGATTGATGGGCACATCGGTCGGTTGGATTAGCGACAAGACGCCGACGGTGCCTTGCTTACGGCAGGCCTCGAGCGCCTGATTATAGCCGTGCGGCGAGCCGCTTGCCTCGATCACCACATCGTAGGTGTTCGAAAGGCCTGTAAGATCGTCGGTGGCAACAACGAAGCCAGAGCGCGCCCCAACCTGCTTGGCGGCTTGCACCGCCTCACGCTTCACGTCGGTCACATCAATATGCGCGCCCTTCGCCACGCAGGCAATGACGGCCAAGAGCCCCATCGGACCGCAGCCCGTCACCAACACCTTCATCCCCGCGGCGACTTCCGCCTTGTTGACGCAGTGCATGGCGCAGGCCAGCGGCTCGGCAAATGTCAGATGGTCAGGATTGATGGATGAGGCCACGGGCCTCAGGCAACGCGCCGGGAAATCGAAATACTCACGAAAGAAGCCATCAATATGCGGCTTGGTTGTCGCGGATCCGGGGAACTTCTTGTCCGGGCACATGTTGATATCGCCCCGTCTCGCCTCCGGACTGGACCCGAACGTGATCACCGGATTGATCGCAACCAATTGCCCGACCTCGAAGTCGTGACCATTGGCGTTTTCAACATAGGCGCAAGCCTCGTGTCCTAAAGTTACCGGATAATCGAGGAAAAAGCCGGCGTTCGCGAAGTGCCGGAAGTAATGCATATCGGTTCCGCAGATGCTGGCGGTCGCAAGCCTTAAGCGAACCCACCCTTCTTCGATGGCCTCCGGCATGTCGGACTGGCGGATATCAATGGTGCGGGCAGCGGTGAGGAGTGATTGGGTATAGCTCATGGCTAGAATCCGATCGCGTAGCCGCCATCGACAGGAAGTGCGGTCCCGTTGATGTAAGCGGATGCATCGCTCGCCAGAAAATGCACGGCATCGGCCACGTTCTCAGGCGTGCCAAACTGGTGTGTTGGGATGCGCCCCTCGATCTTTTCGCGGCGTGCCGGATCCTTGGCGAGAACGGCGCGCGTCATGTCGGTATCGATGAAACCGGGGCATACGGCATTGCAGCGGATACCGCGCGCGGCGCCGTCGACCGCCACTGAACGCGTTAGGCCGATGACCGCTGTCTTTGCCGTTACGTAGGCCGCGGCGGAGGGGAGCGCCATCAAGCCGCCCATCGACGAAATGTTCACGATGGCTCCCCCGCGGTCCTTATTCAGATCGCAGAAGCGGCCGCAGGCGCGAAACATCGCCTTGACATTGATGTCGAGCACCCGGTCCAGCGCGTCTGCCTCAACCTCCCACGCGGGCAACTTGAGATGTACGCCGGCATTGTTGACGAGTGCATCAATGCCGCCTGTGCGGGCATGTATCGTGTCCAGATAGCTCACATCCGCCCAGTTGCTGAGATCGTGCTCATGCCAGGTCAAACGGTCATGAGCTAGGCTATCAAGTTCGCCTCGCGTACGCGCCACAACGGTCACGGCGAAGCCATTGTCTAAAAAGCAACGCGTCTGCGCCAAGCCCAAGCCTTTGTTTCCGCCGGTGATCACAACAGATTTCATGCGTAGGCATCCTGCTTGTGATGCTTGCGATACAGCGCATTGATGGCATCAAGCATGTGCTGAAGAGCCTGATCCTTCAAGAAGAAGTCGGGAAACAGGTCGCAGACGTCATCCACGAATTCGAGAAACCAGGGATCGCGAGGGCGTGTCCAGGCGTTTTCCATTGCGGGGAAACCGCCGTTCAGGAAACCTCGAAAAGCCGGATGGTTTTTGTTTTCGAGCCACGCGGCTCTATGAGCAGGCTGGCCATCATTATCGATGTAAATGCCAGACTGAACAGCCCGGCTTGCCACCCAAGCGGCAAAGGCCTTTGCGGCAGACTGTTGATACGACTGCGATGAAACGCCCAGCCCCGCACCGCCCAATATGCCCCGCACGGGAAATCCCTGCCTCGCGATGGGTAGTTCGCCGAAGGTGAGCGCGTGCGCGCGGAACCCCGGACGCGCATAGTTGATGTAGCCAAAAAGGCAGGGCGCGTAAGCAAACTCATCGGTGGTGGCCATCAATTCGAGCACGTCGATAGGGTTCCAGTTGATCGCGTCTGCCGGTCCGAGCTTGTAAAGCGCTTTGAGAATACCGAGCGCAACCAATCCATTAGCCTTGCTGATGAATTCAGTGTCGCTCTTTGGCAGGTCAATCTCGCCCATGCTGGCGACAAGTGTCAGCATCATATCAAAGGCATCAATGGGCAGCAGAGGCGTGATGAGCCGAAAACCGCGCGGCGAGGCCGAAAAGACTTTGTCCCAGGAAGGCAAGGGTCTTGGTGAAAGGTCCTCGCGCGACGCGGCCATCTGGCACGCGCCGTCTATCGGCAGCGCCCAAAGCTTGTTGTTCCAAATATAGCTCTCAAGGCTACCGCCCAGCGATGAAAGGGTTGCATCGTTCGGCTTAGGCAGCGCAGCCAGCGACCCGGTCTCGGCGATTTGGCCAACATGTGGATGGTCGAGCACGATGAGATCATAGTTGCGCGCAAGTTCGTCGATCGGAGCATCGGCGAAGGCTTGCAAACTCCTTCGTTCCCACTGAACCACGACCCCGTTGTTACGTGCGTACTCCGTGCTCGCAGCGACCAGGCTGGAATAGGCCCGGGGGTGGTCCCACGTCACGCCCTTCAGAAGGGTGATTGATGTCTCGCTGGTGTGCTCGTGGAACATGTTCGCACGTCAGAGGTTGGAATGGTAAATCGATTTACCATGCTATTTGGCAGCCTTCAACCGATCAGTGTTGTGGTGGATGCTCATTTTCCGGTGCCGTCTTTTGCTCTTGTGCGCAGTCTACGGCGGTGGTCGGTCGCAGCGGTACTTAGCGAAACGGGCCGTGTTCCGTTTTGGCGACTGAGTGGAACCTCGATTGTTGCGCGAACACTGTCGGCTCCCGGCTGAAGATTACCTATGAATTGACGGCCGCTTTGGTCCGCATAGCTGCCCTTCCCGGCGTTCCAGAAAACCATGACCCAAAACACGCGTGCCAAAAAGGTGGGGTTTTGGAATGGTTCGCGGTCTAGCGAGTGTCTTCTCTGACCCTCAAACTCAAATGCTGCATTTTGCACGTGATCTCTGTTACGCTTCCATGATTGGATTTGGAGAAGCCTATGGATGGTCAGCATCCAAACGCTGAACACGCATATACCCGCAAGCAATGGGCACTGGCGGTCAATCTATCAGCTGTTCTTGGGTGGCTGGTGGTAGCGACAGCTAGTTCCGCTGGAGTGCTTCATGGCGGGCTTTCCCAATTCTTCGCCATAATGATTTGGGCCGCTGCAATAGGCCTTCCAATTGCGTTCCTTGCGAGCTGGCTTATTTCGGCACCGATACTTAAGAAACAAATGCAAAGAAATATTTTGTGGGTTCAAGCTGCATTCTGGGGAGCGGTAATCACGTCTCTAATAGCTCTTGCATTCATTTCAATCGGGCGGCTCAAAGGCTGGATACAGTCGTTGGACCCCAATTCATTCTCTCAATTCGGTGGTGGCGACAAGGTTCGAGAGATTGATGGCATCTTGACTTCATATGGTTGGCTAATACTTGCTAAAAACAATTCATTGTTCGTTTTGGCTGGAGTTGTCATCGCCCTTGTTGTTCGATTAGCGATTGGACCAGGACGCCGGGTCTCTTAAGCGGTTGGTGACACTGGCACAGCGGCAGCGAAGGCTTACTTTATCGTACAGCCGCCGTTCACTACGTGCCAAAAACACCGTTCCAAAAACGACCGTTTTTGGAGTTTCCAAAAAGGTGCGGTTTTGGAACGTTTTACAGCGTAGCGAACGGCAGCAACGAGCGCAAAGTTACGGGCTAATGATCTGCAGGCTAGGATACTTCTGACCTGAGACCTTTTTCTTCATATTTTTGGGATCAGGGCACGCTAGGAAAACAATCAGCAAGATGATAGCAATCCAGTTACGTTATGGTTCCCTTTGGAGCGAAATATGATAACCATTGCTGAGGTCGACGCAGATTTTTTTGATGATTACAAAAAAGGCCCCCGTCGGATTTATTTATCGTTCGACAAAGAGGGTTGTAGATATCTGATCGAAACACTCGAAAAATATGAAGAAACGGGCAGCAGGGCATCAACAAAATTGATGTCTGAAGCTTGGGGTGTCGGGCCGCTTCCTTCCGATAATTACTATCAGGGAGCCATTGTGCCTGAAATACTGGAGCTAGCACTTATAAAGTGATGCTGAGCTGATGCCGTGCTTCCGGCAAACATCTGTGGTCGGCATGCCTGCCTCTTGTTCTTTGATCATCCCAATGATCTGCTCTTCAGTGAACCGTGATCGCTTCATGCTTCGTCTCCTTATCAGTGATGTGCCCCCGTTAAGTACCTTCGATTTTGGGTAGAGTTTTCTGCGATGATTTCCCTTGGCTGGGATGGAGCAGAAGTGATGACGGCATCGAAGTTCACGGACGCGCAGAAGGCGTTTATTGTGAAGCGTGGCGAAGAAGGCGTGCCGGTTTCGGATATCTGTCGGGAAGCCGGGATCTCGGATGCGACCTATTACAATTGGCGCAAGAAGTACGCGGGTCTGATGCCATCGGAGATGAAGCGGCTGCGCGAGCTGGAACAAGAGAACGCCCGATTGAAGAAGATCGTCGCGGATCTGTCCCTCGATAAGGAGATGCTTCAGGACATCACCAAGCGAAAGCTCTGAGGCCTGCTCGGAAGAAGACGCTGGTCGATGAGATGCGCGCGGATTGGGCTGTCTCCATTCGCCGGGCCTGCTCGGTGATCAGGTTTGACCCCAAGACCTACCGCTTTACGTCTCGCCGACCCGATCAGGCCCCACTGGAACAGCGGATCAAAGAGAT
>JBCCPK010000015.1 GCA_039024915.1 Pseudomonadota bacterium | reverse complement strand
GATGCCGGGCGATAATGTTGAGATCAATGTCGAGCTGATCGTGCCGATCGCGATGGAAGAGAAGCTGCGCTTCGCTATCCGCGAAGGCGGCCGCACCGTCGGCGCAGGCGTCGTCTCCAAAATTACCGATTGATTGTAAACTAGCTCCACGAGGGGGCTGACCAAAGCATCTCGCAAACGTCCTTCAATCGGGCGGCCAACTCTTATAGAGTTGGCCGCCCGGTCTCTTTGTGGAGCCAAGTCTTGGATCAGTTGCGCAACAGACAGACATCTCTGCAGACCCGCATCGCGCAGGCACTGCGTTACATCGAGCCGGGCAGCGGTGCGGTGACGCCTGGGATCCAGCCCGCTGCGACCTATGCGCGCGACGAAAATTACCAGGTCCGCAAGCCCTATTGGTATCGCCGCGACGGGTCGGAAGCGACGGCGCACGCCGAAGCCATCATTGCTGAACTCGAAGCGGGAACTGAAGCGCTTTTGTTTGCGTCGGGGATGTCGGCAGCGACGGCGGTGATCGAGCACCTAGCAACAGGCGCACACGTCGTAGCGCCGAAGGTGATGTACCACGGCGTGCGCATGCAACTCCAAAACTACCAGGCAAACGGTCGGATAAGCCTGTCGAGCTACACGGCTGGTGACCTTGCTGAGCTTGAGGCCGCCCTTGAGCCGGGAAAGACGCAGCTGGTCTGGGTTGAGACGCCAAACAACCCAAACTGGGAGGTCACCGATATCGGCGCAGCCGCGGAACTCGCACACAATGCGGGTGCCAAGCTCATCACCGACTGTACCGGTACGCCTCCCAACATGTGCCGCGCGCTCGACTTCGGCGCGGATATATCGTTTCACTCAGCCACCAAATATCTTGGTGGCCATTCAGACGTCACCGCTGGGGCGCTTTCCGTACGGGAGACCGGCGGCGAAGGCGGGTTCTGGGAGCAGATCGCATTGATCCGAAAGCTCCAAGGCACAGTGCTGCAGTCGTTTGATGCATGGCTCCTCATTCGCGGCATGCGCACGCTTTTTCTCAGGACAGAGAAGGCAAGCGCCAACGCGATGGCCATCGCGGAGCATTTCGAGGGTCATCCGCTGCTGGAGGCGGTCCATTACCCTGGCCTGCAGACCGATCCAGGTCATGAGATCGCCAATCGCCAGACCAGTGGGCAGTTCGGCGGAATGATGTCGATTGTCGTCAAGGGGACGGAGCAGACGGCAATCGACGTATGCCGATACTGTGATGTGTTCTACCCGGCGACGTCGCTTGGCGGTGTCGAGAGCCTCATTGAGCACCGAAAGACGGTTTCAGGCGAGGGGTTCCCGGTGCATCCGCGTCTTTTGCGACTGTCGGTTGGCATCGAAGATGCTGACGACCTGATCGCCGATCTGGAGCAGGCCCTTCGCCGAGCGTCCGCCTAATGCCTTTTCCGGCGCTAGATACATTGCACCCGATCACGCTCCCAGACGGTTCAATCCATAAGGGGACGGTGTTTCTGCAGGCCGCCATCAATCATCCGCGTTGGGAGGTGGGGCGCTACACCTATGCGTCGGCTCACACCCCTCCCGCAGACTGGGCCATGGCCCTCGCGCCGTACCTTTTTGGTGGCAACCGGGAAAAGTTGGTACTCGGCAGCTTCTGCCAGATTGCCGATGGTGCGCAGTTCATAACGTCATCGGCAAACCATCGGATGGATGGGGTCTCAACCTTCCCGTTCGCAGTCTTTGATGGCCTCGAAGGCGGCATCGATCACAGCCGACCAAGCATGCCATCTGGCGCCAAGGACACGATTGTGGGTCACGATGTCTGGATCGGGACCCGGGCAATCATCCTACCAGGCGCACGGATCGGCAATGGTGTCATCGTTGGGGCAGGGGCCATCGTGAGCGGTACAGTTCCAGATTACGCGATTGTCGCCGGAAACCCGGCAAAGGTTGTGCGCATGCGCTTCGATGAACGCACAGTTGCGCGGATCAATGCGGTGCGCTGGTGGGGTTGGTCCATCGAGACCATCCTGGCCCACGAGGCGGCGATTGTCGGCGCAGATATCGAAGCGCTGGAAGCGGTGGGCGATCGTGCATGATCAGCTACGCGGGCTATATGCCTGGCATTTGGATTGGTTGTTACGGTTGCCTCGCTGTTTTGTAAGGCGTCCAAACGTGACCTAGTCGGACGCGGTTGCCTGCGGTTTGGCAATCAATCGCCCAGCCGTAGCGCCCTGGTTTTGCGACCGGGTCGTTGGACCTGATGCACCCATTACGGTTGTTCGGCGACGGTAAAAGCCGAGAAACGCGAATGCTAGCGCGACTTGAAACGCGATCAAGAATGCCGGCGCGGCTAAGCGATCAAACCAGTAGTTGACGAGCACATATTGGAACGCGTTGCGATAGAACACGAGGTTCTTGTCCATGGCTGACTGACCTTCCGTCAGCCTGTGAAGCGTTGTTGGATGCATTGCGCGCTGCTCTTCGGGCCAGCCCGCATGGCGTCCGAGATGCCAGCCCAATGGCGCCAGCACTTTTTCGGCAAAATTGACGCTCTCCTGGTCGGTAACGACAGCGGATATCTGCATGTAATTGGACAGAAAAGCTATCACGCCTGAAACACCGATAAGATGGTCGATTTCCGAGCGGTTGAAGTGGCGCTCGGTATCGCGGATCACGGCGGTGTTCATCTGCGTCGGCAGCTGCGTTGCGGATCGCACGAAATTGTACATGGCGATCTCGCGGGCGGTAAACGCACCGGAGGCCCCACGATCGGTCTCGAAACGGTAGAGATCTTGAATGCGCTCGTGGTCGCGGCCCTCATAGAGCATGCCTAACGCCGCGTGGGTCTGGCAGTGCTTACAGTCTGATGCGCGCATCCCAACCATGAAGAACTCCCATGACGTTGCCACGTCGAACTCATGTTCGTTAAACATCAGCCAATCCATGCCCAGGTAGGGCGCGGAGAGCTGGGGCGAGAGAATTGGCGATTCAAAGAACTGACGCCGTTCGAAACCTGATGAGGTTTCTTGTTTCTTTTGCCGAAGGGCGATCAGATCCGGCGTCAACCCTGCGACTGCCATTTCGGGATGGAGCGCCGGGTCCGACACGAAGCCGGTGCCGTAGATGACATTGAATTTCGCGCCATAGCTGTTGAGAACCATGATATCGACGATCTCACGCTCATCGAAATGAAGCCTCAAAGCGTTGATGTCGTTCGGGTTGACGCGGACCGGCAGAACTCCGGCGCGTTGAGAAAATCGAAAGACGGCAAGCTCGCTTTCGTCAAAGACGCGGGGATCAAGATGGTAGAGCGCAACAAGCTCACCCTCGGTCATGCCCAAATCTAGTAGGCGACTTTGAGCCAGCGCTTCGAAGGACCTATTTTCGCTGGTTATGGCGTTATGAAGCCACATCTGCCACGTCTGTAACTCTGAAAACGAGTTGTGCGTCCAAACAACTTCCTGCAGATCATCGGCAAAATCGAGATAGTCCTCCCAATTTGACATGGAGGAATAGAAGATGTCGCGAACGTAGGTCGTCTGATCGGCTGCGGCCGGGGTGGCTGCAGCGACAGACGATGCAAGGACGGCGGAAAACAGTGCGGGCCGCAGGGCTGACAGCAATCTCAAACAGGGGCTAATCGGGTTCATGCGTTTGTGCTCCCGGCTTACGTTGCAAGCTCAGGCGTACGCGCGCGAAGGACGTAAGCGACAACAAAAATGATCTGAAGAATGAAGGCGGGCATGGCGTTCGCCAAAGGATCGCCGGCAAACACGTGACTTGCGGCAGCACCGACGAGAGCGACGGCCATGCCGCCATAGGCCCATTCTTGCAGAAAAAGGAACGTGGTCTGGTAGATGCAGACGACCGCGAGCAAATAGGCAACGCCTATGATGGTCGAAAAGTAGCCAGGGAAGCCCAGGCGCTCCAGATCTGTCGCCATTCCGCCCATAAGATTGGCGATGCCGGCTGCTACGAACACAAAGGCTATGATGCCCTTGAAGATTGCGGGGGCGTACGTGGCGTTCAGTGTCTTCACGGAATGTCCTCCAATGGCTGCCGCAGCGGGTCAAAGAAGGTGGTAACAAGCTCGTGGAAACTGCGGCTACATTAGCAAAAGTTTACTGGACATAGTCTGGTAAACAAGTTCGCGGCTATCCCTACGTAAAACAACCGTATGAAACACATTCTGTGGGAAAACTGAGCCGCTTTGCGCCGTCGAAAGTCTTGAAAGCGCATAGCTTTGCAGCGGCTCGTGCAGGTTGTGATGGTTTATCACGCTCTTGATCTTCATTGGCATTACGACTAACCAGCGCCGTGCGACTTAGGGGTATAGCTCAGTTGGTAGAGCGACGGTCTCCAAAACCGTAGGTCGCGGGTTCGAACCCTGCTGCCCCTGCCACTGGCTTTCAGCTGCTCCCCCGCCCAGGTTTGCTATTGGCTATCAGGTTGCCAACCGGTCGATGAAACCGTCTCTTGAAAACGGCAATTGGCTCGTCTTGGTGCCTGTCTGAATGGTACAAGATTTGGCCGAGAAATTCTCCGGTAAAAGCGCGAAATCTTGAATGGCAGGACGTCGCCCACCAGACTGGTGAGGTTGAAAGGGTGGTAGGTGGATCTTGCAGGTGAGTGACGCCCGGGCATTGCTGAGGCAAGATGTCGAACGGTTGGTGGAGATCAGCGACCCGAATGAATGGGCTCGTATTACCCAAGGCTGCACGTCTGTCCGTGTGCCGGCGGGTGATATCATCCAGAGCCAAGCACGCGTAGCTGATAGCTGGGTATTCCTGTCTGATGGAATTGCCGCGTCCCAACAAACCTGGACGACTGGCATGTCAACGATAGCCCGTTTTTTCGAACCGGGAAGCATTTGCGCCAACTTCACCAGCGTGTGGACACGCGACATCGCATCAGATGATTTGATCGCCTCTACCGACGTCGTGGGGCTTGCAATCCCCGACAGAATCTTTCGGCAGCAATATCTGGAGGGCGGCTTCTTCGGTACGTATCTGAGGCTGAAGATGATTGACGCGCATCTTTTCGCCAAGGAGCTGATCGGCGCCAAGACATCGGGACAGACAGAGACGCGGTATCAGTTCCTCGAACAGTATCATCACAGCGTCATTGCATCCGTACCGAAGAAAGATGTCGCTCGTTTTTTGGGCGTGACGCCTCAAGGTCTGTCGCGGTTCCTGCGACGAAGAAAAACGGATTCCAGTTAACCGAGGTTCATCGCCGTCCCCGATCTCCTTTGTACCATCAAGTCCAATCACGCCTTGATGCTTTTGTTTAGGAGTCCGGTTCGATGCCCGACCTTCAAATGCCCGCAGCGAGAGACTTCGGCTGGATCAACAAGCCTGTGAGCTCATCGCATTTCGACATTCATCAGAAAGATAATGGTCAGTTCTGCGTGGTCCTCAACCATGCCCTGCTGCGCGGCGTCTCAACGCAGATGATTCATTGGTGGTTTCTGAACTTCACAAGGCTGCGCGTGCGTCTTCAAGATGTGCCGGGGTACGAGGGCAGGCAGGTGCCCGGCTATTGGCTTTGGCACCCTGTGGACCATCTCAGCGCGGACCTGTCCGGCGCCGTTGGGCCGGGCGGAGTTGCTCAGCCGGGCTGCTCGATCCGAATCCGGGAGGCCATGCAGTATGAACGCTATGGCTGGGATTATGCGGTCGATAGCAAGCTGAAGGTTTTCTATGTTGGCCCCGATGGCTGGGCG
Organism: Pseudomonadota bacterium; assembly: GCA_039024915.1. NCBI lineage: Bacteria > Pseudomonadati > Pseudomonadota > Pseudomonadota bacterium. The sequence goes on along the minus strand of JBCCPK010000015.1, from coordinate 16,640 downwards.
ATGGGTAAAGCCGTACCTGGGGTTGGTCCGGTCATGATGCTGCGTATCCACTTCAAGGATGTCCTCGAGGGAGGGCGACACCTTGGTGTGCACTACCACTACGAAGTTGTAATCGGGGCAACTGGGAGTAATCCGGTTGCCCGCCTGATCAACCGTCGGATTACCGGTGAGTATGGGCCAGAGTTTTTTGCAGCATGGCACCGGCATAATGTGATCGAAGTCGGAACGTTTGAGAATTTCCTTCCCGCGCTGTTCGCTCAGAAGGATGACCTGACTTCACTGCAATATTCGCGCGACATGAATCCGCATTTGCCGTCCCCCGACACGCAGGAAGGCTATGATCGGGCGTTGTTTGACAGACGGCTTGAAGGCTACGTGCGATCCAATTCACCGTTTGAGTTCGAGCGGTATGAGCATGCAACATTCCTGTGAGCGCTGCCGTCGCGTCTTCAACGGAGCCGGCAAGGCCTTGATGGAGTCGGCGGTTTGCGAGGTTCGCTGTTGAGTGTGGATCGCTAGGCTGGCTGTACGGACACCGTCGGACCCGACGATAAGGGAAAAAAAAGACAGCCAGTTGGTCTTGATTTCACGGCGTTCTCAGCTTAACTCGCTCCATATTGGCGTGTGGCGAGTCCGCACGCCTTTGTTTGTTTGTCTGGTGGTGAGCAGTTTGGGACTGTTGCCGCCGACGAAATCCGGCTCGAAGCGGTTCGCTCAGTACCCTAGTCATTTCTGCCCCCTCGAAGGTGTTCGATGGCAGCTACTGAGCACAACAGACTGAATTGATCGGGATCAAGGCAAGGTATCGATGGCGAAGACCAACCCCTTCACATTCCTGCAGGAAGTGCGGCAGGAGGTTTCCAAGGTTGTCTGGCCGTCGCGTCGCGAAACGACCGTTACGACAATCATGGTCTTCATCATGGTGTTTCTGGCTGCCATCTTCTTTTTGGCCGCGGACCAGGTGCTAAACTTCGTCGTTGGTCAACTGCTCGAAATCGGACGGTAGAGGAGGCCGCTTCATGGCTATGCGCTGGTATATCGTCCACGCTTACTCCAACTTCGAAAAGAAGGTGGCTGACTCAATTCGTGAAGGTGCCGAGCAAAAGGGCCTGTCGGATCAATTCGAGCAGATTTTGGTTCCAACCGAGAAGGTTGTTGAGGTTCGGCGCGGACGTAAGGTCGATACCGAGCGGAAGTTCTTCCCTGGCTATGTGCTGGTGCGCATGGAGATGACCGACGAGGGGTATCACCTGATCAAGAACACGCCGAAAGTGACCGGCTTTTTGGGTTCGGACAAGAAACCGATTCCTATTTCCGACGCCGAAGCCGAGCACATTCTCAATCAGGTTCAAGAAGGTGTCGAACGGCCCAAGCCGTCGATTACGTTCGATGTCGGAGAGCAGGTCCGTGTTTCCGACGGCCCGTTTGCCTCGTTCAACGGTATCGTTGAAGAGGTTGATGGCGAGCGGGCGCGTCTGAAAGTTTCTGTTTCCATCTTCGGTCGGGCTACTCCGGTCGAATTGGAGTATGGCCAGGTTGAGAAGCTTTAGGCTCCCCGCTGGCAAAGCGTGTGGGAGAGAAGGTCGTGGTTTCGCCGCCGCTGCCTGATCGCACCACACACCCGCAACCGGTCGGCGCGCCATGCGCACGGCCATCTTATTGGGACTGAACTATGGCGAAGAAAATTGCTGGATACCTGAAGCTTCAGGTTCCTGCCGGTGCTGCCAACCCATCCCCGCCGATCGGGCCGGCGCTGGGCCAGCGTGGCTTGAACATCATGGAGTTCTGCAAGGCGTTCAATGCACAGACGCAGGAAATGGAAAAAGGCGCCCCCGTGCCGGTGGTGATCACCATTTTCCAAGATAAGTCGTTTACCTTCACGATGAAGACGCCGCCTGTGTCTTTCTTCCTGAAGAAGGCAGCGAAGCTTCAAAAGGGTTCCCAGACGCCCGGCCGGGCAGTTGCCGCGACCCTCAGTCAAGCCGATATCCGTTCGATAGCCGAACAGAAGATGGCGGACCTGAACGCAACAACTGTCGAGGCGGCCATGCGTATGGTTGAGGGCTCCGCCCGTTCAATGGGCTTGAAGGTGGAGGGCTGACGATGGCGCGCGTAACGAAAAAACTCAAAGCGGCAGACGAAGGTCTGAACAGCGATCATTTGTACGGCCTCGATGAAGCCGTTTCGATGGTCAAAGAGCGGGCAACCGCAAAGTTCGACGAGACCATCGAAGTCGCCATGAATTTGGGTGTTGACCCGCGGCATGCTGATCAGATGGTTCGCGGTGTCGTTCAATTGCCGAACGGGACTGGTAAGTCGGTTCGGGTGGGCGTATTCGCCCGCGGCGAAAAGGCCGACGAAGCCAAGTCAGCTGGCGCAGATGTTGTCGGCGCCGAGGATCTCGTTGAGAAGGTCCAGGGCGGAGAGATTGAGTTCGACCGTTGCATTGCGACCCCTGACATGATGGCGCTTGTGGGCCGGCTCGGGAAGGTTCTAGGCCCGCGCGGGCTGATGCCGAACCCACGCGTTGGCACGGTCACCATGGATGTGGCGACGGCAGTAAAGAATGCCAAAGGTGGCGAGGTGCAGTTTCGCGTCGAGAAAGCCGGGATTGTGCACGCTGGTGTTGGGAAGGCATCGTTCAGCGCAGATCAGTTGGCGGAGAACATTCGGGCCTTCGCAGATGCGGTCAATAAGGCCAAGCCGGCAGGCGCCAAAGGTACCTATCTGAAGCGCGCGGCGGTCTCATCGACGATGGGCCGCGGCGTCAAACTTGATGTTTCGACCTTGAGCGCCTCGTAGCGCTTGGGTCGTGAGGAAATCGCGGACCGGGCTTCGGTGTTCGGTCCCGGTGGTGTCGAGGCAGTTTGTCCCGGCACACCTGTCCGAGATTGCGGGTGTCGCGGCCTTTTCTGGGTCGTCGGCTTAAACTGGAAACCCCAGGCCAGCATGAGACGCGAAGAACAGATGACAGACGGTCATGCATCGTTTGTGGTCGGTTCAACCGTTATTCGGCCATGCATGTTGCAAAACGTGCGGTCGGGGCAGGTTTAACGTCGGCCGGCATGCTGCTGGCCAAATGAAACCGGCCCTGGTTTTCGGCCTTCGTGCCGATATCCAATGGCCAAATGGAGAGAGACAGTGGATAGAGCGGAAAAGCGCAAAATGGTTGCTTCGCTGAACGACGTTTTTACGTCGGCCGGCGTTGTGATTGTTGCCCACTATGGTGGTCTTTCCGTCGCCGAGATGACTGACCTGCGCGCGAAGATGCGCGAGGCCGGTGGCACGGTGAAGGTCGCCAAAAACCGCCTTGCAAAACTGGCTCTTGACGGCACGGAAGCCGCGCACATTATCGATTTGTTCGAAGGGCAGACACTCATTGCCTACTCGGATGATCCCGTTGCGGCCCCGAAAGTTGCCTCCGATTTCGCCAAAGCGAACGAGAAGCTCGTTCTCATTGGTGGAGCTATGGGAGCAACACACCTCGACGCCGATGGCGTCAAGGCTCTGGCGACGATGCCATCGCTTGATGAACTGCGTGCCAAGCTTGTGGGGATGATCAACACCCCCGCAACCCGCATTGCGCAGGTTGTCAACGCGCCGGCGGGTGGCCTAGCCCGTGTGATCCAAGCCTATGCCGACAAGAGCGAAGCAGCGTAAGCGGCTTTTCAAACGGAACGAATTGACCCATTTAGGAAACGGAACAATGGCAAATCTTGAACAACTCGTGGACGACCTGTCCAACCTGACCGTCCTGGAAGCTGCTGAGCTTTCCAAGATGCTTGAAGAAAAATGGGGCGTGTCCGCCGCTGCGCCGGTCGCTGTGGCCGCTGCAGGTGGTGGCGCTGCCGCTGGTGCAGAAGCCGCTGAAGAGAAAGATGAATTCGACGTCGTTCTCGCGTCGGCTGGTGACAAGAAGATCAACGTCATCAAGGAAGTGCGTGCGATTACCGGTCTTGGCCTTAAAGAAGCCAAGGATCTGGTCGAAAGCGCGCCAAAGGCCGTCAAAGAAGGCGTTGCCAAGGCTGAAGCTGAAGAGCTCAAGACCAAGCTCGAAGAAGCAGGCGCTTCGGTGGAGCTGAAATAGGCTTGGCTTATGGAATTGCCCGGTGGTGCGTCCACCGGGTTGCCCCGACCGCGTACCATGGTCGGAATCAGGTTAATCGGATGGCCTCGGACGGTGACAGCCGCTCCGGTGCCATCCTTTTGTCGTCTCCGGTAGGCATCGGCGACACCGCGTTTGACAAAACAACAAGGTGACCCGGTAACGGTTGGGCAAGGCAGCTACCTTGCAAAGCGGTTTCCAGGTGATCTTGCGCTAAAGAGGCGGCCACCCCCGGGCGGTCCTTTGGCAGCAGATCCATACAAGGAGTGAACATGGCGCATATCGACGTTACGAGCACTGATCTTTCCCGCACGATGAATACGACTCCGGTCACAAGCTTTAACGAGCGTTCGCGGCCGCGGCGTATGTTTGGCAGCATCCGTGAAGTCGCGGAGATGCCAAACCTCATCGAAGTTCAGATGTCGTCGTACGAGCAGTTCCTTATGGTGGATGAGCCCGAAGGCGGGCGGCCTGAGGAAGGGTTGCAAGCGGTCTTCAAATCGGTCTTTCCGATCCAAGACTTTGCCGGCACCGCCATGCTGCAATTTGTGCGCTACGAATTTGAAGCGCCGAAATATGACGTCGATGAGTGCCGCCAACGGGGTATGACGTACTCAGCGCCGCTCAAGGTCAACCTTCAGCTGATCGTCTTTGATGTTGACGAGGAGACCGGCGCAAAGTCGGTCAAGGACATCAAGGAGCAAGACGTCTACATGGGCGACATGCCGCTGATGACGACGAACGGTACGTTTATCGTCAACGGCACGGAGCGCGTCATCGTCTCTCAGATGCACCGCTCTCCTGGTGTGTTTTTTGACCATGATAAAGGCAAGAGCCACTCATCGGGCAAGCTTCTGTTCGCGGCGCGCATCATCCCTTATCGCGGCTCATGGCTCGACATTGAGTTTGACGCCAAGGACATCGTCCATGCGCGCATCGACCGTCGTCGGAAAATCCCGGTATCATCGCTGCTGTTCGCGCTGGGCCTGGATCCCGAAGATGTGCTGAACACCTACTACACCGCTTCCACGCACACGAAGACGAAGAGCGGCTGGAAGATGCCGTTCGTCGCCGAAAAGATGGAAGGGATGAAGGTCACGCGCGATCTGATTAATGAGCAGAGCGGCGAAGTTGCGGTTGAGGCTGGCAAAAAAATCACGCCTCGCCAGGCCAAGCGCCTTGCGGACGACGGGCTGAAGTTTCTGCGTGTTGAGTCCGAAGACATGCTCGGGCAGTATCTTGCCGAAGACATCGTCAACATGGAAAGCGGCGAAATTTACGCCGAAGCTGGCGAAGAGATCACCGAAGAACTGATGGAGACTTTCGCCGAGCATGGCTTCAAGTCGCTGTCTTTGCTGGATATCGACCACGTCAACACAGGTGCTTACATCCGCAACACGATCGTTGCGGATAAGAACGCATCGCGCGGCGAAGCACTGTTCGATATTTATCGGGTTATGCGTCCCGGTGAGCCGCCAACTATCGAGGCGGCGGAAGCGATGTTCGATTCGCTCTTCTTTGATCCCGAGCGCTATGATCTGTCCGCCGTTGGCCGCGTGAAGATGAACATGCGCCTCGACCTCGACGCCGAGGACACGGTGCGCACGCTGCGCAAAGAGGACATCCTTGAGGTCCTGCGCACCTTGCTCGACCTGCGAGATGGCAAAGGCGAGATCGACGATATCGACAATCTGGGTAACCGCCGCGTTCGTTCGGTGGGTGAACTCATGGAGAACCAGTACCGCGTCGGCTTGCTGCGTATGGAGCGGGCTATCAAGGAGCGCATGTCGTCCGTTGAGATCGGCACCGTGATGCCGCAGGACTTGATCAACGCAAAGCCGGCCTCAGCCGCCGTGCGCGAATTCTTTGGTTCCTCTCAGCTTTCCCAGTTCATGGATCAGACCAACCCACTGTCTGAGATTACCCACAAGCGCCGGCTGTCGGCTCTTGGCCCGGGTGGTCTGACGCGTGAGCGGGCCGGTTTTGAGGTGCGCGACGTGCACCCGACGCACTACGGCCGAATCTGTCCGATCGAAACGCCGGAAGGCCCGAACATCGGCCTGATTAACTCACTGGCGACCCATGCCCGCGTCAACAAGTACGGCTTCATCGAAACGCCCTATCGCAAGGTCAGCGAAGGTGGCGTGTCCGATGACATCGTCTTCTTGTCGGCAATGGAAGAGGCGAAACACTACATCGCGCAGGCCAATGCTGAGCTCGACGATGACGGTAACTTCATCGCCGATCTTGTTGTGTGTCGCCACCAGGGCGATGTCATGCTGACGCCGCGTGAGCGCGTTGACCTGATGGACGTTTCGCCAAAGCAGCTGGTTTCGGTTGCTGCGTCGCTCATCCCGTTCCTTGAGAACGATGACGCCAACCGCGCGCTGATGGGCTCGAATATGCAACGTCAGGCCGTGCCTCTTGTGCGCGCCGAAGCACCGCTCGTGGGAACGGGCATGGAGCGGGTGGTAGCCCGTGACTCTGGCGCAGCCATCGGCGCTCGCCGGACAGGCATCGTCGAGCAGGTCGACGCAACCCGGATCGTTGTGCGCGCGACCGAAGAGCTCGATCCAGGCAAGCCGGGCGTCGATATCTATCGTTTGATGAAGTTCCAGCGGTCGAACCAGAACACCTGCATCAATCAGCGTCCGCTGGTGTCGATCGGCGACGAGGTCAAGAAAGGCGAGATCATCGCTGATGGCCCGTCAACGGAGATGGGTGAGCTGGCGCTCGGCAAGAATGTGCTCGTCGCGTTCATGCCTTGGAATGGCTACAACTTCGAAGATTCCATCCTGATGTCCGAGCGCATCGTGAAAGACGATGTCTTCACTTCTATCCACCTTGAGGAATTCGAGGTGATGGCGCGCGACACCAAGCTTGGTCCGGAAGAGATCACCCGCGATATTCCAAATGTTTCGGAAGAAGCGCTGAAGAACCTTGATGAGGCTGGAATGGTCTACATTGGGGCAGAGGTCGAAGCGGGCGACATTCTTGTCGGCAAGATCACGCCTAAGGGCGAGTCGCCGATGACGCCTGAAGAAAAGCTTCTGCGCGCCATCTTCGGTGAGAAAGCGTCAGACGTTCGCGACACCTCACTGCGGGTCCCACCTGGCGTGAAGGGCACGGTTGTTGAGGTCCGCGTGTTCAACCGGCACGGTATCGACAAGGACGAGCGCGCGATCGCTATCGAGCGCGAGGAAATCGAACGCCTTGGCAAAGACCGCGATGACGAGCAGGCGATCCTTGACCGCAACGTTTACGGCCGTCTCGCGGATATGCTGACCGGGAAGAAGGGAACGGCGGGACCGAAGGGTTACAAGAAAGGTGACGCGATCACCGTCGACGTGCTCAACGAATATCCACGGTCACAGTGGTGGACCTTCGCGCTCGACGACGACACCGCCATGGGTGAGATCGAGGCGCTGCGTGCGCAGTATGACGAGTCCAAGAACCAGCTTGAACAGCGGTTCATGGACAAGGTCGAGAAGCTGCAGCGTGGTGATGAGCTACCCCCAGGCGTGATGAAGATGGTGAAGGTCTTCATCGCCGTGAAGCGCAAGATTCAGCCCGGCGACAAGATGGCCGGTCGACATGGCAACAAAGGCGTGGTCTCGAAGATCGTTCCGCAGGAAGATATGCCGTTCCTCGAAGACGGAACGCCGGTCGATGTGGTGCTAAACCCGCTTGGGGTGCCGTCTCGCATGAATGTGGGCCAGATTCTTGAGACCCACATGGGCTGGGCCTGCCGCGGTCTCGGCAAATCATTGCAGCAGGCCGTTGAAGCGTATCAGCGCGAGAACGATGTGAAGCTCCTGCAGGAGCGGGTCGCGTCGATCTACGGCGATGCAGTCCATACCGACAAACTGTCTGCCGATGATCTTGAGGGCCTCGGCAAGCAACTTTCGAAAGGTGTTCCAATTGGGACGCCGGTCTTTGACGGGGCTCGCGAGCCCGATGTCTCGGAGATGCTTGAAAAGGCCGGTCTCGATAAGTCGGGCCAGGTGACGCTCTATGATGGCCGGACCGGGGATCAGTTCGATCGCAAGGTAACGGTTGGGTACAAATATGTGCTCAAGCTGCACCACCTCGTGGACGACAAGATTCATGCTCGTTCGATCGGTCCGTACTCGCTCGTCACCCAGCAGCCACTGGGCGGTAAAGCGCAGTTCGGCGGTCAGCGCTTCGGTGAGATGGAGGTCTGGGCGCTTGAAGCTTACGGCGCTGCCTACACCTTGCAGGAGATGCTTACCGTCAAATCGGACGACGTTGCCGGCCGTACGAAGGTCTACGAGGCCATCGTGCGCGGCGAGGATGCGTTCGAAGCTGGCATCCCCGAGAGCTTCAACGTCCTTGTCAAAGAGATGCGGTCGCTCGGCCTCAACGTCGAATTGGCGCAGAGCGCTGAGGATGACGAGGAAGATGATGGCATAATTGATGTCGATATCCCGACGCAGGACGCTGCGGAGTAACAGAAGAACCGAGCGGCTGGAGATGCGCAATCCAGCCGCTTGAGTGCGCGTGACATGATGATTGAAACAAGCGCGTTGCATGGCCACCGGCGCAGGGCCATCGACAGCGCTTCGGGTTGAGACCCAGGAGACACGCTTTGAACCAGGAACTACAGAACGTTTTCGGCCGTGACCTTCAGTCGACGATGCCGAGCTTCGACCAGATCCGTATTTCGCTCGCCAGCCCGGAGAAAATCCTCTCCTGGTCCTTTGGTGAGATCAAAAAGCCTGAAACCATCAACTACCGCACGTTCAAGCCGGAGCGGGACGGGCTGTTCTGTGCCCGCATTTTCGGTCCGATCAAGGACTATGAGTGCCTCTGCGGCAAGTACAAGCGGATGAAGTACAAGGGCATCATCTGCGAAAAGTGCGGCGTCGAAGTTACCCTCACCAAGGTGCGCCGCGAGCGGATGGGCCACATCGAACTGGCGGCACCTGTTGCCCATATCTGGTTCCTGAAATCGCTTCCCTCCCGGATTGCGACGCTTCTGGACATGGCGCTGAAGGATGTCGAGCGGGTCCTGTACTTCGAAAACTATGTCGTCACCGAACAGGGCCTGACGCCGCTCGCGCACAACCAGTTGATGAGCGAAGAAGAGTATCTGCAGGCGCAGGACGAATATGGTGCTGATAGCTTCACCGCGATGATCGGCGCGGAGGCGATCCGCAAGCTGCTTGGTGATCTTGACCTGCCGGTGCTACGCGAGCAACTGCGGCTCGAGATGGTCGAAGCAACGGGAGAACTGAAGCCCAAAAAGCTGGCCAAGCGGATCAAGCTGATCGATGCGTTCATCAATTCAGGCAACAAGCCTGAGTGGATGATCATGACCGTCGTTCCGGTCATTCCCCCGGACCTTCGTCCGCTGGTTCCGCTCGACGGTGGCCGGTTCGCGACGTCTGACCTGAACGACCTGTATCGCCGGGTCATCAACCGTAACAACCGCCTTAAGCGGCTGATCGAGCTGCGCGCACCGGACATCATCATCCGGAACGAAAAGCGGATGCTGCAGGAAGCGGTGGATGCACTGTTTGACAATGGTCGCCGTGGTCGCGTGATCACGGGCGCGAACAAGCGTCCGCTGAAATCGCTGGCCGACATGCTGAAAGGCAAGCAAGGCCGGTTCCGTCAGAACCTGCTTGGCAAGCGCGTTGACTATTCGGGGCGTTCGGTCATCGTTACCGGTCCTGAACTCAAGCTGCACCAGTGTGGCCTGCCCAAGAAGATGGCGCTCGAACTGTTCAAACCGTTCATCTATGCGCGGCTCGACGCCAAGGGCTATTCGAACACCGTCAAGCAGGCCAAGAAGCTGGTTGAGAAGGAGCGTCCGGAGGTTTGGGATATCCTCGATGAGGTGATCCGCGAACACCCTGTCATGCTCAACCGCGCGCCGACGTTGCACCGATTGGGCATTCAGGCGTTTGAGCCGGTGCTGATTGAAGGCAAGGCGATCCAGCTGCATCCGCTGGTCTGTACTGCGTTCAATGCGGACTTTGATGGCGACCAGATGGCGGTTCACGTTCCGCTGTCGCTCGAGGCGCAGCTCGAAGCACGCGTCTTGATGATGTCAACCAATAACATTCTGCATCCGGCCAATGGTCAGCCGATCATCGTGCCGTCACAGGATATGGTCCTTGGGCTCTACTATCTCACGATCGAAGCCGATGGCGAGCCGGGCGAGGGCTCTGTGTTTGGCTCGACCGGTGAGGTTCAGGCTGCACTTGATGCCGGCGCGATCACGCTGCACGCCAAGATCAAGGGCCGCTACAAGAGCATCGATGCGGACGGTAACCCAACGTCGGAGATCTATGACACGACCGCCGGGCGTTACCTGCTGGCCGATCTGTTGCCGAAGAATGCGAAGCTTTCATTTGACGCCGCCAACCGACTGATGACCAAAAAGGAAATCAGCCGGATGATTGATGCCGTGTACCGCTCCTGCGGTCAGAAGGATACGGTCATCTTCTGTGACCGGGTTATGGATTTCGGCTTCAAGCAAGCCTGCAAGGCGGGCATTTCGTTCGGTAAAGATGACATGGTCATCCCTGATACGAAGAAAGGCTTGGTCGATGAGACCCGTACGATGGTCGAGGAGTTCGAGCAGCAGTACAATGACGGCCTGATTACGCAGGGCGAAAAGTACAACAAGGTTGTCGACGCCTGGGCGAAGTGCACGGACAAGATCGCCGATGAGATGATGGGGCGGATTTCCGCGGTCGAAATGGATGATGAATCCGGACGACAAAAGCCGATCAACTCGGTCTACATGATGGCGCACTCAGGCGCGCGTGGCTCGCCCGCGCAGATGAAACAGCTCGCCGGAATGCGTGGCCTTATGGCCAAGCCGGACGGCTCAATCATCGAGACACCGATCACGTCGAACTTCAAGGAAGGCTTGACCGTGATGGAGTACTTCAACTCCACTCACGGGGCGCGTAAGGGCCTTGCCGATACCGCGCTGAAGACGGCCAATTCCGGCTACCTGACCCGCCGTCTTGTCGATGTTGCGCAGGATTCGATCATTTCCGAGATCGATTGCGGAACGGACAAGGGTATTCGCGTCCAGGCGATCGTCGATGCCGGTCAGGTCGTCGCCTCGCTCGGTCAGCGTGTGCTGGGCCGGACGGCAGCCGACGATGTTGTTCATCCTGAAACGGCGGACATCGTCGTTGAGAAGGGTGCGCTGATCGACGAAAAAATGGTCGAAGCCATCGAAGAGTCCGGCGTTCAGGGTGTCAAGATCCGCTCCGTACTGACTTGCGAAACGCGCCATGGCGTGTGCGCAACCTGTTACGGGCGTGACCTTGCACGCGGTACACCGGTCAACCTCGGTGAGGCTGTCGGTGTTATCGCAGCACAGTCGATCGGTGAACCGGGCACACAGCTCACCATGCGCACCTTCCATATTGGCGGTACTGCTCAGGTCGTCGACTCCTCGTTCATTGAATCGAACCATGAGGGCAAGATCAGCCTTCGCAACCGCTCGATCTCCCGGAACTCCGACGGCCATCTGATTGCGACCGGACGCAACATGTTCATCGTCGTCTCCGATGATTCCGGTGAGGAAGCGGCGGTGCATCGCGTCACCTACGGTTCACGCCTCCTGGTCGAAGAAGGCGACATGATCCGTCGCGGTCAGCGCATGGCCGAGTGGGACCCGTACACCCGGCCGATACTTGCCGATGTCGATGGTACGGTTGAATTCGAGGATCTCGTCGACGGTGTTTCGATGTCCGAGCAGGTCGACGAAGTCACCGGGATCGCCAAGCGCTTGATTATTGACTGGCGCACCAGCCCGCGTGGTGCTGACCTGCGTCCAGCTATGGTGATCAAGGACAAAAAAGGCGAAATCCTCAAGACTGATCGCGGTGGTGATGCGCGCGCCTTGCTGCCAGCCGAAGCCGTTCTTTCGGTGTCACCGGGGGACAAGGTTAAGGCGGGCGATGTGCTTGCACGTATCGCGCTCGAAAGTGCCAAGACACGCGACATCACCGGTGGTCTGCCGCGCGTTGCGGAACTGTTCGAAGCGCGCCGCCCGAAAGATGCGGCCATCATGGCGGACATTGACGGCGTGGTGCGGTTCGGTCGCGACTACAAGAACAAGCGTCGTATCGCGATCCAGCCGCACGAGGAGGGAGCTGATCCCGTCGAGTATCTCATCCCGAAATCGAAGCACATGCAGCTTCAGGACGGCGATGAGGTCCAGAAGGGCGACTTCCTGATCGACGGTCTGCCTGCACCGCACGACATTCTTGCGGTCAAGGGCGTCGAGGAACTGGCGGCTTACCTGGTCAATGAGATCCAGGAGGTCTACCGGCTCCAGGGCGTGCTCATCAACGATAAGCACATCGAAGTCATCGTTCGGCAGATGCTGCAGAAGATCGATATCACCGATCCGGGAGACTCGGAGTTCCTCGCAGGTGAACAGGTCGATCGCATTGAGCTTGAAGAGCTCAACGAGCAGCTTGTCGCTGATGGTAAGAAGCCAGCTTCGGGGACCCCAGTCTTGCTGGGGATCACCAAGGCGTCGCTGCAGACCCGTTCGTTCTTCTCGGCTGCGTCCTTCCAGGAGACCACACGCGTGCTCACAGAGGCAGCTGTCAACGGGAAGGTCGATACGCTCGAAGGCCTTAAAGAGAACATCATCGTCGGTCGGCTTATCCCAGCTGGCACGGGTCGCATGATGAACAAGATCCGCCAGGTCGCCAGCAAGCGCGATGATCTCATCGTCGATGCGCGTGAAGCCGAGCAGGCAGCCGAAGTCGAGGCGGTTCTGGAAGACCTCTCAGAGCAGGCACCCGCCGAGTAATTTGCTCTCATCGGAGCTCTTGCACCCCCGGCGCTTGTCGTCGGGGGTGTTTTTTTGCATGATTCCCTTCGGGCATGCAGCCGATGGCTGGGGTGTGGCGAGGACCGAAGCGGGCGTGAGGCCGCGCAACAATCTTGCGTGAAGCGGAATTAATATTGATGCTTGTGTCGCGGTTTCCGGTCTGTACGTTTGCCGCCACCGCTTGGCAGCTCTGAGGGGTAAAAAACCCTGCAAACCTCTTGACGACAGGGCGGCTGCGTCGTATCGCACGCCCACTGTTGCGGCAGGCTGTGGCCCGCGCGTGCTTAGTCTCGCATCTGCGAGGAACGCGTAGGACCAAACGCTGCTTTGTTTTGCTGCAAATGAAAGCACGACATGACCGCCGACCTTGGTGGTCCTCTGGCTGCATAGCGCCCGGGTTAATCTCAAGGGGCGCTTTGTTTGTTGTGTGAATGGTTCGCGCCGAGACGTCAGTTCAGACGCTGACGATTGGCGCAGGTAAGGAATGAAGAGGCGTCGATGCCAACGATCAACCAATTGATCCGCAAGCCGCGGCAGGTGCCGGTCAAGCGCAATAAAGTCCCTGCGCTTGAGCAAAACCCGCAGAAGCGTGGGGTTTGCACCCGTGTTTACACAACGACCCCGAAAAAGCCGAACTCTGCGCTTCGTAAGGTTGCTAAAATCCGGCTAGTGAATGGCTTTGAGGTCATCGGGTACATTCCCGGCGTTGGCCATAACCTGCAAGAGCACTCGGTGGTGATGATCCGCGGTGGCCGCGTGAAGGATTTGCCGGGCGTTCGCTACCACATCATTCGCGGCGTACTCGATACGCAAGGCGTCAAAGACCGCAAGCAGCGTCGTTCGAAGTACGGCGCTAAGCGTCCGAAGTAAGCCGAAGATAAGGAATTCACGATGTCACGTCGTCACGCCGCCGAAAAGCGCGTCGTCAACCCTGATCCGAAGTTTGGCGATCTGGTTGTGTCCAAGTTCATGAATGCGATCATGGTCGATGGCAAGAAGTCTGCCGCGGAGCGCATCGTGTATGGCGCCTTCGACACCATTGAGACCCGCACCGGTCAGAACCCCGTTGAGGTTTTCCATCAGGCTTTGAGCAACGTTTCCCCCGCTGTTGAGGTTCGCTCCCGTCGTGTCGGCGGTGCCACCTATCAGGTGCCCGTTGAGGTGCGTACCGAGCGGCGGCAGGCTCTTGCTATTCGCTGGCTGATTTCAGCTGCACGTAGCCGCAACGAGAACACCATGGTTGATCGCTTGTCTGGCGAAATGTTGGACGCATCCAGCAACCGCGGTTCTGCTGTCAAGAAGCGTGAGGATACGCACCGCATGGCGGATGCCAACCGCGCTTTTTCCCATTACCGCTGGTAACCCAAGTTTTCAGACTCTTAGGAGCACCCCCCAATGGCCCGCGAATACGTCATCGAGGATTACCGGAACTTCGGCATCATGGCTCACATTGATGCTGGTAAGACGACCACGACCGAACGCATCCTGTATTACACCGGTAAATCGCACAAAATTGGCGAAGTGCATGACGGCGCTGCGACCATGGACTGGATGGAGCAGGAGCAGGAGCGGGGCATAACGATCACGTCTGCCGCGACGACCACCTTCTGGGAAGGGCGCGACGGCAAGAAGCGTCGGTTCAATATCATTGATACGCCGGGCCACGTCGATTTTACCATCGAAGTTGAGCGATCATTGCGCGTGCTAGATGGCGCGATCGCACTGCTCGATGCCAACGCGGGCGTCGAGCCTCAGACCGAAACGGTCTGGCGGCAGGCCGACAAGTACAACGTGCCGCGCATGATTTTCGTCAATAAGATGGATAAGCTGGGCGCTGACTTCTATCGCTCGGTTGAGATGATCGAGGAGCGCCTTGGCGCGGCTCCTGTTGTCATGCAGCTTCCGGTTGGCGCCGAAAACGAATTTGCTGGTATTGTTGATCTCATCGAGATGAAAGCGCTCATTTGGCGTGACGAGACACTTGGTGCCGCTTGGGATGTGGTCGACATTCCGGCGGATCTTCAGGAAAAAGCGGAAGAGTATCGCGAAAAGCTTATCGAGGTCGTCGTCGAGTTGGATGACGATGCGATGGAAGCGTATCTCGAAGGTGACATGCCAGACAACGACACGCTTCGGGCTTTGATCCGTAAGGGTACGTGTAACGTTGACTTCTTCCCTGTTTTTTGTGGTTCTGCATTTAAAAACAAGGGCGTACAGCCGCTTCTTGACGCTGTTGTTGATTTCTTGCCGTCTCCCGTGGATATCCCCGCTATTAAGGGTATCGACGTCAAGACCGAGGAAGAGACCGACCGGAAAGCCTCTGATGACGAGCCTTTGTCATTGCTGGCTTTCAAGATCATGAACGACCCGTTCGTCGGTTCACTGACTTTCTGTCGTATCTATTCCGGCAAGCTCGAACAGGGCTCGTCATTGCTGAACTCGGTGAAGGACAAGCGCGAGCGGATCGGTCGGATGATGTTGATGCACTCAAATAGCCGCGAAGATATCAAGGAAGCCTATGCTGGCGATATTGTCGCGATTGCTGGCCTCAAGGAGACCACCACGGGCGACACGCTGTGCGAGCCTCTCAAGCCCGTGATCCTTGAGCGTATGGAATTTCCTGAGCCAGTCATCGAGATCGCAATCGAGCCGAAGACCAAGGGCGACCAGGAAAAAATGTCCATTGCGCTTAACCGGCTCGCGGCGGAAGACCCGTCGTTCCGTGTCAAGGTCGACCACGAGTCCGGCCAGACGATTATTGCCGGTATGGGTGAATTGCATTTGGATATCTTGGTTGACCGCATGAAGCGTGAGTTCAAGGTGGAAGCAAATATTGGCCAGCCGCAGGTGGCCTATCGCGAGACGATCACCAAGACCGCTGATGTCGACTACACGCACAAGAAACAGTCTGGCGGTTCGGGTCAATTTGCACGCGTTAAGCTGACGATTGAACCGGGCGAAGCGAACTCTGGCTACGTTTTCACCGACACCGTTGTGGGTGGAAACGTCCCGAAGGAGTACATCCCTGGTGTGCAGAAGGGTATTGGCTCAGTGATGACCTCAGGTCCAATCGCCGGGTTCCCGATGCTTGATATCACCGCAACGCTGACGGACGGTGCTTATCACGACGTTGACTCCTCGGTTCTGGCGTTCGAAATCGCCGGTCGCGCGGCGTTTCGTGAGGCGGTCCAGAAAGCCGGGCCGAAATTGCTTGAGCCCATCATGAAGGTCGAAGTTGTCACGCCGGATGAGTATTCCGGTTCGGTGATGGGTGATCTGAATTCACGGCGTGGGCAAATTCAGGGCACTGAGACCCGCGGCGTCGCGACTGTTATCAACGCGTTTGTGCCGCTAGCCAACATGTTCGGCTACGTCTCATCGCTCCGATCCTCCACCCAGGGTCGTGCACAGTACACCATGCAGTTTGATCATTATGAGCAGGTGCCGCAGGCGATCGCTGACGAAGTGAAGTCCAAGTACGCCTGATCCACTAACCATCCGATGCCGGGCCTACCGGCGTCCCAACAGAATTCGTTTTGAATACGGAGAGCCGAAGCCATGGCGAAAGAGAAGTTTGAGCGCAACAAGCCGCATGTGAACGTTGGCACGATTGGTCATGTTGACCATGGCAAGACGACGTTGACGGCGGCGATCACGAAGTATTTCGGCGACTTCAAGGCGTATGATGAGATTGAT
>JBCCPK010000014.1 GCA_039024915.1 Pseudomonadota bacterium | reverse complement strand
ATCAATCTCATCATACGCCTTGAAGTCGCCGAAATACTTCGTGATCGCCGCCGTCAACGTCGTCTTGCCATGGTCAACATGACCAATCGTGCCAACGTTCACATGCGGCTTGTTGCGCTCAAACTTCTCTTTCGCCATGGCGGAGACCCCTCAAACAGGCAGAACGGGATTCGGTAGCTTTCTAAGCCGCCCGAAGATGGCGCGCACATAAGGCTTTGCACCAAGGGACGCAAGAGGGGCACGCGAACAGAGGATGATGCTCTCAAGCGGGGTGGCGGGAGCGCCCCAACCGGATGCGCGCAGCAAACCATCTCATGTGGATGAGCAGGATGATTGCGTTGACGAGGGCGACGGGCAACGCACCAGCGAGAAGCCCGTAAGCAATGAATGAGAGATTGGCCCCGACATGGCACAGCCGCATCGAGCGCTGCGTCTTCATACCGGCCATCGTCAGCATGAAGGCTCCTGCCATATAGCCAATTGCTTCAACTAAAGCGCCGTCCAGAACCATGATGCCGCCCTCGGGTCTCCCAATCGTCCCGAACAGCCTGCCTCACGATAAGCTGGCAAACTGTGACACAGGGCACACTTTAGGGAACAAGGGTCACGCCGCCTTAGCAGCAGCTTGAGATGCGTTCTGTGGCTTTGCAACGAGGCGATAGGCGTGCAGGGCGAGAATGATGGAGTTGATGACAACCAGCGGTATCACACCCGACAGCAGACCAAAAAGAATGAATAAGGTGTTGGCGGAAATGTTGCAGATGCGCATGGCGCGCTGCGTCTTCATGCCCGCCATGGCGATTAGGAAGGCACCTGCCAGATAGCCAAGCGATTCGATCAAAATGGTTTCATGGGACATGACGGCCTCCTTCGTGGGAGGCTCGATCTAGACTTCAGCAGCTTGCAGCTATGTGCTGAAGGTCACATTCCAGCTGGTTTCAGCGATGTTTATGATTGGAGCGGGTGAAGGGAATCGAACCCTCGTCGTAAGCTTGGAAGGCTTCTGCTCTACCATTGAGCTACACCCGCAACACCAGCAAGTCTGTTCCCGCCGGACGTGGTAGTCAATCCAAATCGCACGTTGAACAAGCCAGCAGCTTGTGAAGCGCAAGATTTGGATCACCCAAGAACCCGCCAAATCGCACGTTGAACAAGCCAGCAGCTTGTGAAGCGCAAGATTTGGATCACCCAAGAACCCGCCAAATCGCACGTTGAACAAGCCGCTGGCTTGCGAAGCGCAAGCTTTGGGTCATCTAAGAACCTGCCAAATTGCACGTTGAACAAGGCAGCGGCTTGTGAAGCGCGAGATTTGGATAGTTAGATGGTGGAGGAGGCTGGATTCGAACCAGCGTAGGCGTAGCCAACGGATTTACAGTCCGTCTCCTTTAACCACTCGGACACTCCTCCACGCGCTTTGGTACGAGAACCCGCTCCAAAGCCCGCGCGTTATCAACATTCGCATCCGGCCTGTCAATCCGCTCGGAGCACTGCTAGGAGCGCCGCACACATTCACAAAGCTGGGCACCTTCTACATGAGCGAACAAAGCCGCTCCAAACACCCAAGATCCGGTTACAGCCGCCTGAAAGAAGCCAAAGCAGCTCGCAAGCGCGGCGAAAGCAAAGCGGAGCGCGCTCAGCGATTTGCGCCGAAGGCACGGGCGAGCGCCGAGCAACCCGAAGTGCCCTATCATATTCATGGCCTGCACGCGGTTCGTGCAGCACTTGGCAATCCCCGCCGGCAGGTCCACACACTGCTGGCGACGCCTAACGCCTTGCAGAAGCTGGAAGCCTCGATCCCGCCAAAACTGAAGGTTGAGACGGTTCACCCGAACGCGCTCGACGAGCTTTTGGGTGCCGACGCGGTGCATCAGGGTGTGGCTGCGCTGATTGCACCCTTGCAGCCGGTTCCCCTCACCGCTCCTTTTCCGCGCTTCAGCCTGATTCTCGACCAGGTGACTGATCCGCACAATGTCGGCGCGATCCTGCGGTCCGCTGCAGCGTTTAATGTCGATGCACTCATCACGACCACACGCCATGCCGCGCGCGAAACGGCCACGCTCGCGAAAGCGGCATCCGGCGCGTTTGATATCGTCCCGATCATTACGGTTCGCAACCTCGCAGATGCACTGGAGAGCCTTCGGGCAGCAAACACCATGGTGGTGGGCCTCGATAGTGTTGCGGAGACCGAGCTTGCACAGGCAATGACCCAGCGATCGACGTCGCCGGCGCAGCCCGTGGCATTGGTGATGGGTTCAGAGGGCAAAGGCCTCCGCTCCAAGACCCGCGAAACCTGCGATGCAATCGCCCGATTGCCAGTCGCAAGCAATGAGCTTGTCAGCTTAAACGTCTCGAATGCTGCGGTGCTCGCCCTTTATATTGCCCGGGAGCATCTGGACGCCGACCCCCAGTGACGGCTGCTATGGTATGGTTTTGGAGACAGTCTTGCGAACGCGGTCATGTCCGCGTATGGCGGGCACAGTGCTGGCATAGCTCAGTTGGTAGAGCACCTGATTTGTAATCAGGGGGTCGCGGGTTCGAATCCTGCTGCCAGCACCATTCTGTGTGCTCCGTTCCTGCGGAACGACCGCATGCCTGCCCTCGCTCCGCTCCTGCGGAAGGAGTGCTCTACTCCGCCGCTTCCACCTTTGGCTGCGTGTCGAGCAGAAACCCGCCGGACTGACGATGCCAAAGCTGGCTGTAGAGACCTCCTGCCTGCAGCAGGCTGTCGTGGGTACCATCTTCAATAATCTGTCCCTGATCCATCACGATCAGGCGATCCATCTCGGCAATCGTCGAAAGTCTGTGGGCGATCGCGATCACGGTTTTGCCAGCCATCAACTGATAAAGGCTGTCCTGAATGGCAGCCTCAACCTCGGTGTCGAGGGCCGACGTTGCCTCATCGAGCACGAGCAAAGGCGCGTTTTTGAGGAGCACGCGTGCGATGGCAATCCTCTGGCGTTGACCACCAGACAGCTTCACCCCGCGCTCGCCGACATGGGCATCCAGCCCGCGCCGACCTTCAAGGTCCTCAAGATCATCGACAAAGGCATCGGCCCGGGCGAAGGCTACCGCTTGGCGTATATCCGCTTCGCTTGCATCCGGCCTGCCGTAAGCGATGTTATCCCGAACTGATCGATGAAGAAGCGCTGTGTCTTGGGTGACCACGCCGATGTGCGCGCGCAAGCTATCCTGGCGAACGTCCGCGATGGATTGGCCATCAATCGTTATCCGCCCACCCTCAAGATCGTGCAGCCGCAACAACAGATTGACCAAGGTTGTCTTGCCTGCACCGGAGCGGCCGATAAGACCAACCTTCTGGCCGGGTTCTATCGCCAGATCGAGACCCTCGATCACGCCGCCTTCTTTGCCATAGTGGAAGGTGATTCCTTCGAACCCTATCGCGCCGCGATCGACTTGCAGGTCCGGGGCATCGGGTAGGTCCTGTACGGTTCGCTTTTTCGAAAGTAGTTCGACGCCATCGTAGACCGTTCCAATGTTCTCAAACAGCCCCGCCATCTCCCACATGATCCACTGGGAGATGCCGTTAAGACGCAACGCCAGACCCATCGCGACCGCTATCGCGCCAACGGAGATAGAGCCGGTCAACCAGAACAGGATGGACAACGCACCCAGCGCAAACAGCAGCAGCATATTCAGCGTGTAAAGCGCTATGTTGAAGCCGCTAGCGAGCCTCATCTGGCGATGAACCGCATCGAGGAACGGAGCCATCGCTTCGCGGGCGTAGCTCTCTTCGCGTCCGGCGTGGGCGAACAACTTGACCGTGGTTATGTTGGTGTAGCTGTCGACAACCCGGCCCGTCATATCGGATCGAGCGTCCGCCTGAATTTGGGCAACATCGCGCAGCCGGGGCACGTAGTACACAAGGATCGCGATATAGGCGGCAAGCCAAAGCAGCATCGGTACCAGCAGCCGGATATCGGCCGATGCCGCAACGGCCAGCGTACCGATGAAGAACGCGGTCACATAGACCAGCACATCAAACAGTTTGAGCACGCTCTCGCGGACGGCGATCGCGGTCTGCATCATTTTCGTGGCAACGCGTCCGGCAAACTCGTCAGCGTAAAAACTCTGGCTCTGACCAAGCAGGTAGCGATGCGCCCACCAGCGGATGCGCATCGGATAGTTACCCATCAACGTCTGATGCACGATCACGGTCTGCAGGATAACCACAGCGGGCAGGACGACCAGCATAAGTGCAACCATCCAGGCAATGCGCTGCCAGTAATCGGCGAGGAAGGTCTCGCGTTCCGCGCTGACGAGCCAATCCACCAATTGGCCGAGAAACGAGTAAACGTAGACTTCGCCGATACCGATGATGAAAGCGAGGCCCGAGGCGGCGGCTATAGCCGGCCAAGCGCCGCGCGTGTAGTGCGCGCAAAACGCAAGCAAAGTCCCAGGCGGCCGTGTCGGCGCCACATCGGGAAACGGGGCAAG
This sequence comes from Pseudomonadota bacterium, assembly GCA_039024915.1. Classification (NCBI taxonomy): domain Bacteria; kingdom Pseudomonadati; phylum Pseudomonadota; species Pseudomonadota bacterium. The sequence goes on along the minus strand of JBCCPK010000014.1, from coordinate 24,309 downwards.
ACGCTGTTCGAACCAGCGGAACATGATGCAGTGTCCAAAATATCGTGAGCGCGCCGTACGCTGAGGTTCCGGCTCTTGTGTTGCTGGCCTGATCAGCTGCGGCGCAACATCTGGTCGTGTGAGTATAGGGCAACTCTTTGATCAGAACGAGGGCTACAGCATGACATTACCGCCACATCATGGCATGCAGGCGGAAAAACACCGGCTTCCATCTTGGGATCAGGGCCGAAGAGATCGAGAAACTCCCCACCATGTCGGCACCTCGCTTCGAACGCATTGGGTTCATCGCCAGCTCTGTTGAGGAAGCACAAACCGCTCTTGAGCGCCTGCAAGATCGCTATGGTCTTCACCCCAGCGATAACGCTGATGTCGTGGTGGCCTTGGGAGGGGACGGACTGATGCTGTCGGCGCTGCACCGCTTCATGAACACCGGAAAACCGATCTACGGCATGAACCGGGGGTCTGTCGGTTTCCTGATGAATGAATATGCCGAAGAGAATCTCTTGGAACGGCTTTCAACCGCCATTGCCACGACAATCCATCCACTGGCGATGGAAGCCCATGATCAAGCCGGGACCGTGCACACCGCACGCGCCCTTAATGAAGTCTCGCTTCTACGGCAAACCCATCAGGCAGCAAAACTCCAGATCTCGGTCGATCACCGGGTACGGCTACAAGAGCTGATCTGCGACGGCGCAATGGTCGCAACGCCCGCCGGCTCGACGGCCTACAACCTGTCCGCCCATGGACCAATTCTACCCATTACGGCCTCGATGCTCGCACTGACGCCTATCAGCCCGTTCCGGCCTCGGCGCTGGCGCGGTGCCATCCTGCCAGCGACGGCGCGCGTCCGGTTCGATATTCTTGAAGCGGAAAAACGGCCCGTTGCTGTGGCTGCGGACGCGGATGAAACCCGAAACGTCACACGCGTTGACATTATCGAAAATCGGCAGGACCGCGCGGTAATGCTTTTTGATCCAGGCCATTCACTTGAGGAACGGGTATTGAACGAGCAGTTTTCAGGGTTCTAACGTCGCACCCAGCGCGACCAGCGACCCATGTTAATTGCTTACTAAGCCGAATGCAGTATTTCGGCGTTTTCAGTACTTGTACCTAGCGTCATGGCGTACGATCTTTCCAACCTTTCCGTTCTGGTTGTTGATGATTCACTGCACATGCGGCGTATCGTGCGGCTTTTGCTTCATGGCCTCGGTATCCGGTCGATTCAGGAGGCCGAAGATGGCGCAGTTGCACTCGACCTGTTTTCACAGAACACACCCGATCTGATCCTGACGGACTGGGTGATGCCGGTGTTCGATGGGATCGAGCTGACCCGCGCGGTGCGCGATCAGAAGTCCAGCATCAACCCGTACACGCCCATCATTATGCTGACAGGCTTTGCCGAGCGGTCGAGAGTCATCAAGGCGCGCGATGCGGGCATCAACGAGTTCCTCGTCAAGCCGATTTCCGCCCGCGAATTGTATCTGCGGATTGAAAACTGCGTCGCTAATCCGCGCGCATACATCAAGACGCAGACGTTTTTCGGCCCAGACCGGCGTCGCTTCGTCCATCCCAACTACACCGGCAAGGCACGAAGGGAATCGGATAACGAGAATGAGGAGGTGGTTGAAGAGGACGAGACAGACGAAGCGCAGGTCTGATCCACACTCCCACCCCCACCGCAAATGCCGATTGATACCCACCACACCCTAACGGAAATAGTGTGTTTGATCGCGGAAACCCTCTGGCAAGGGTTTGCAGCTAAAGTCTGAGGAACGTTGATCAAATCGGTTCCTCCTATGACCTCGACCATCGCCAAAGGCCAGTACGAAACAATCGATCCGCCCACCAATTTGCGGGCAAAGGTGCGCGTACTGTCGGGGCGCGAAGCGGCAGAGTTTGATCCTGTCAAAAAGGCCGAGCAGGCCGTTGAACGGCTATCAAGCAATTTCAATGATTGGATGAACGAGGAGGTCGAGCGGCTCGTTGAGCAATGGGGGGCCGCACGCAACTCGGACTTCAACACAGACCGACGCGCTGCATTGTATCGCGCGGCTCACGATCTTCGCGGCCAGGCTGCCACATTTGGCTACCCAAGCGTCGGGCGTATCGCTGGTACGTTCTGCGATGTTCTTGATGATCTCGAGGGCGAAGATCTGCCTGACGGGTTTCTTGACAAGTTTGTCAGTGCCATCCGAGCGATCGCTCGTGAGACCGACAAGGACCCGGAAAACGAGACGGCGATCGCTCTCGCCGATCAGCTTGCCGAAGCTGCCTACAGCTACACAAAGCCTATCAAGCGCTCGGCCTAACCTTCCCTAAGCCGCATCTACCAGCCGCTCGATCAGCACACCTTCAAGCGTGTCGCTGAACAGGGCTTCGCTTGCCGCACGGCTCGGTGGCGGGGGAAGCATTTGCAGATCGCGTTCGTTGCGGGCGCTCGCCTGCAAAATATCGGCAGCAAGGTCCTGACACAGCGCTGCAACAGCATCGTCAAAGCCATCCCCTTGCCGGCTGAATTCCGTATCTGCTGCCTGATCGAGGCGCAGCTCGACGATCTCGCTCAGCGCTTGAGCAAAGAAACCTTCGTCCCAGTCGACCTGCGCCGAAGCAAGCTCCCGCGCAAGGACAAACGCCATGGCCACGACTTCGCGGACGCTTGCGCCAAGCCCGGACCGTTTGAACAAAGCTGCCGCCACCGCAGGGCGGGGATGCACCACCGCAGCGCGGACCCGCGCAGGATCTGCATCCGCCAGATGGCCGATGACCGCTTCCAGCACATCAATCTGGCCCGAAAACGCAGCCCGCAAAACGAAAGCCGGCGTGATGAAACCGCGCTTATACAGCGCGTCCATCGACGTCCATAACGTCTCGGAAGAGCCCGAAGGGACCAGACTGGCGAGCAACGACAGAACCGCACGCTCTCCTGCCATCCCCGAAAGGCGCTCAAGCCGGCTGGTTGGAACAAAAGCCTGCACCAGCGGGTTCGCACTCAACGCGCGGGCATGGTGAGCGACCAGATCGCACCGCTGGACCAAGCTCAACTGCCTGAACGTTTGAAGCTGCTGCAAGATCTCAGCGTCACCGGCGAAGCGCATGATCAGCGCGTCGATCTGAGCTTCCCCGAGGCTCGTGTAAGGGTTGGCGATCAGCGCCGAGCAAGCATCCTCATCCGCGCGTTCAATCAGGCAATCCTGAATGGTATCGGTCAGTTCGATCCGGTTAGCCACAGCAATGGCTATCCGCGTGTCTTCGCGAACGATCCCGTCGATCAGGTGCTGCGGCCGCAAAAGCGGCGAATGCTCGAACAACGGAGCGGAAACAGCTGGACAATCATCCAGTAGCCGCAGAACAACTGGCCGAGGTGCATCGGAGCGGTTGGCAAACAGTTCAGCAAGCCGTGCTCGAACTTGAACTGCTGGATCATCGACACATTCAAACAGCGTTGCAAGAATTCCGGCACGTTCAGGCTGATGCGGGTCGAGCGTAAGGTATTCGCGGGCCAAGGCTTCGGTCGCGGCCAAGCGCTGTTCCATCGGGCGCAGGGCACCAGAACGCAATGTCATTGCATGAGTCATACAGGGGGCACCAGGTCATTCGGGCGACGCTCGGTGAGTTGGCTCGCATAGGCTGCTGTCAGTTCTCCTGAGCGCACAAAAGCGGTCAAATCGAGCGGCTGGCCTACCCGTGTGTCATCACGGTTCGATTTCGACTCAGGCCGAGCGACAGGATTAGGTGGGGCCGCAGCAACTCCAGCTTCAGCAACCGCTTGTTCCTGCATTATTTGCTCGGTGCCAGATCGGCCGTGGGTAGCAATGGACTCCTCGGAGAGAGACCGCGGTGCAAGATTCTGGGGAGCGTAAAGCGCAGCGAAGAATGGCACTTGCGCACCGCCAGCCTCACCGCGGGCCGAAGTGAACATGGAATGGGTTGCCAGGACATCGCGGGGCGCGGCCTCATGGGTTGGCATCGACGCAAATCCTGAGGGCTCAAGCGACAATGGCTCACCAACCGCTTGCGCCACCGGTGCCGGGATTGGGTTCGGCACAACTGGCTCTGCCGAGAAGCCCGCCGTCAGACGCTCATAAAGCTGACGTACCGTGACGGGCCCGCCGTCGCGGTTGTAGAACAAGCCATGGTTTGCCTCGGCTTGCACAGGGAACACGTCGGCGGCGCTTCGGTTTGGCTGGCTCTCGGCAAGGCTTATGAGGCGAGCGCCGCCGGTCGCACCCATGACATGGGCGACATATCCTTCACCAATGGACACTGGACGGCCCAAGGTGCCCTCTAACGAAGCCGCATTATCCTGAAGATAGAACCCGCTCATCACTGCCGAGATCGCCGGATCAAAGCGCAAGTCGAGAACATCATCGCGGGCGGCCGGGTCTGCTATGCGATATCGACCATCCGGCCTTTGCTCAATCTGCTGCGCTTGCGCATCAAGGCCGACCGACGAGCCGTGCGCATGCATCATCGATAGCCACGTTTGCTCGATAAACTGAAAGAGCCCGCGTGCGCTTGATGTCTGTGCAGCGGCTTGCGGGTCGAGGCTACTTTCGCGCTGCGCCGTGGTCAGAAAGTAATCGAAGGGCAGCCCGGTGCGTTCCGACGCAGCCTGGAAAGCTTGCTCGATCCGGGCATTTGTCGACGCGGATGGGGCAACTGCGGTTTCCGAAACCGCCGCAGCGTTCGGCCGACCCGCGACCGAGAATAGAGATGTTAAAGTGGACACGCGCACCGCCTCCTCGTTACGGCGACTGTGCGAGCATCATGGTAAATAGCCTCTTAAGACTGGAGCGTAGAAGACCCTGAACGGCGCTCAAAAAGGCTTGAGAAAACGCAGCAACCCGCGCTGCAGCCTAAGCCACAGCGCCGAGACCCATTGTAACCTTGTCTTCAATGCTTGGCCGAGGCCGTTCGGCCGGCGGCGCGGTGGGGGTGCCAATATGTACGATTGCCCGCACTGATTCGCCTTCACCTGCACCCAACAGTTGGCTCGCTGCCGGATCAGTTGTTGCCCAACCGGTCAACCACTGCGCCGCAAAACCCATGGCATGGGTGGCCATGATGAGTGACATCGTACTGGCACCGACGGATAGTTCCTGTTCCCAGAGCGGAATTTTCGGGTGCTCGGACGCGGTTGAGATAACAATCGCAGTCGTCGGAGCCGCAAGCAGCGCCTCATCGGCCTTATCGAGCATCTGCTCGTTCAGCGATGGGTCAGCCGCCGCGCGCATTGTCCGCAATTTTGGAGCCAGTGTCTGCCGATCGGCGCGGTTAAGGATCACGAAGCGCCACGGAGCGAGTTTGCCATGGTCAGGTACCCGCATGGCCGCCGTCAGAAGCGTCCGCAACTGCTCGTCATTGGGACCGGGGTCCGCAAGAAAAGGCGCAGGAATGCTGCGCCGGGTGAGAATCAGGTTGAGAGCATCGTTCGAGTCGGCCATGACTGTCCTGTCGTGCAGTTGTTTTCCAACGAGACTGTAGTGAGTATCGAGACGTGAGCAAGCGATGGTGGCAAAACACGATGATCGCGAAAACCAGCCGGCTCGTGGTAGCACGGCTACGCGTATTCGGTTCAATCGGCAAGGTCCACAGCCGGCGGATCCCGGCGCCGCTCAACACATCTCGCCTACGCTCTGCCATGCTGTGGCCGCACGGCAAGACCGGTGCTGCCCGCATGGATAGGTTTACGCGTCAGCACACTTTACCAAGGAAGCTGGTAGCGATTTTGGCTTGCGCAGGGACCGTGATTCTGGCGCCGGCTTTGACCGTCGCACAACGCCTTGACACGCCACCCCCCAGCCCGGTGCCAAGGCCCGAATTGACCCAGTCAGACATCGAGCCTGACACGGATGTGGAGACGCCCGAACCGGCCACCCCCAATGTTGAAGCTGTGATCGCGCCGGGCTCTGGCTTCGAATTGGAGCCTCCGTCGGACGACGCCGCCCCTGCCCCGGTCCAGTTCACAGCCCGCCTGACAAGCGAAACTCCGACCCTCGAACGCGACCTAGCCTGGACGGTCTACACGCTCGATGATGAAATCGTCGACGATGACGACCTTCTGATCACGTCCATTGGGGGGTCACTTGAAGCCAGTTTGCCCCCTGGCAGCTATCTGGTCCATGTCGCCTATGGAATGGCCAGCATTTCGCGGCCTGTCACCGTCACGCCAAATGGGTTGTTCGAACAGTTCACCTTTGGTGCCGGCGGGATGACCTTTCGCGGGGCGGTCGCCGCTGAGGATTACCTACCAGATGAACTGGTCTCGTTTCTCGTCTTTCCCGAAGGTGCAGACATCGATAGCGGTGCGGAACCCATCGTCAGCGATGTCGACGAGCGCACCGTCCTCGTCGTCCCTGCGGGCCGTTACACGGTCATCAGCCGCTACGGCGATGTCAACGCCGAAGTACGGGCACAGATCGACGTTGACCCAGGCCAGCTGACCGAAGCTGTGATGTTCCATCAGGCCGCAGAGATTACACTCAAGCTGGTCAACGAGCCGAACGGCGAAGCCCTGCCAAACACCGCGTGGAGCGTGCTCAATGCCGGCGGCGATATTTTGCGCGAATTCGTCGGCGCGTTCCCGACAATGGTCCTCGCAGCCGGCGATTACACGGTCATAGCGCGCCATGATGGACAGGTTCTGACACGCGACTTCTCAGCCGTCACCGGGGTGAACCGCGAAGTTGAACTGGTCGCCCAGTAATCAAGGACAGCTAACGTAGATCGGGCGGCGTCGCTTCCTCGCGCAGCGACGTGAGCGCTTCGTCCAAACCCATCGCCGTCTGGTGCTTAACGCCAAGCCTGCGGATGTTGACCGAGCGCTCTTCAGCCTCACGGTTACCGACAACCATGATCACGGGGACCTTCTGCAAGGAGTGCTCGCGGACCTTGTAGTTGATCTTCTCGTTTCGAACGTCCAGCTGCGCGTTGAAGCCAGCCTTGCGCACCGCTTCGAACACCTCTTGCGCATAGCCATCTGCATCCGAGGTGATCGTTGCGACAACAATCTGGGTCGGGGCGAGCCAGAGCGGTAAGTGGCCCGCATAGCTCTCGATGAGGATCCCAAGAAAGCGCTCCAACGATCCGCAGATCGCCCGGTGCACCATCACGGGCTGCACTTTTTCGCCGTCGCGGTCCACATAGAAGATGCCGAAGCGCTCAGGCAGATTGAAATCGACCTGGGTCGTTCCGCACTGCCATTCGCGCCCGATCGCGTCCTTGAGCGTGTATTCGAACTTCGGTCCGTAAAAAGTGCCCTCGCCCTGATTGATGCCAACCTTGATGCGCGGATCGTTCGCCGCCATCTGGTCGAGCGAGCGACGCAGAATATCTTCGGCGTGATCCCAACTTTCGTCCGACCCGACCCGCTTCTCGGGCCTCGTGGCGAGCTTTACTTCGACCTCGTCAAAGTCAAAATGTTCATAGACGCTCATCATCAGATCGTTGATTTTGAGGATCTCCGCTTCGAGTTGATCAGCGGTGCAGAAGATGTGCGCATCGTCCTGCGTGAAGGCGCGCACACGCATCAGCCCATGCAATGCACCGGAGGGCTCGTAGCGATGAACAGCGCCGAATTCTGCATATCTAACAGGTAGATCACGGTAACTTTTCAAGCCATGCTTGAATATTTGGACATGGCCAGGGCAGTTCATGGGCTTGAGTGCGAAGACGCGCCGATCGACCTCCTCATCGTCGGGATGGACCAGCGCGTCGGCGCTTTGCACGCCAAACATGTTCTCCGAGTACCAACCCCAATGGCCAGAGGCCTCCCACAAGCTCTTGTCGAGCACTTGGGGTGCGTTGACTTCTGCGTAGCCGTCAACGCCGATCCTCCGCCGCATGTATTGCGTCAGGTTCTGCAGCATGGTCCAGCCCTTGGGGTGCCAGAAAACCGTGCCGGGTCCCTCTTCCTGAAAATGGAACAGATCCATCTCCCGGCCCAGCTTGCGATGGTCGCGCTTCTCGGCCTCCTCCAGCATGTGCAGATAGGCTTTCAGCGCTTTGTCATCTGCCCATGCCGTGCCGTAGATGCGGGTTAGCATCGGGTTGTTTGCATCACCGCGCCAATAGGCGCCCGCAACCTTCATCAACTTGAAGGCCTGCCCGATCTGCCCGGTTGAGGCCATATGCGGACCCCGGCACAGGTCGAACCAGTCACCCTGGTAGTAGATCTTGACGTCCTCGCCGTCCGGAATCGCATCAAGCAGCTCGACCTTGAAGTCTTCGCCCTTGCTCTTGAAAACGTCGGCAGTTTTCTGGCGGCTCCAGACCTCTTTCGTGAAGGGTTTGTTGCGCGCGATGATCTCGCGCATTTTCTTCTCGATCACCGGAAGATCGTCGGTTGTGAACGGCTCATCGCGATAGAAATCGTAGAAGAAGCCGTTTTCGATGACGGGGCCGATGGTCACCTGCGTTCCCGGCCAGATCTCCTGCACGGCCTCGGCCATCACATGCGCGGCATCGTGGCGAATAAGCTCCAGGGCGCGCGGGTCGTCGCGGCCAAGAAGCTCAATCGCGCCGTCGCCGGTGATGGGATCAGACAGGTCGCAAACCGTGCCGTCGATGGCCATCGCGACAGACTTTTTGGCGAGGGATTTGGAGATAGAGGCAGCGAACGCTGCGCCGGAAAGCCCGTCCTCGATTTCGCGGACGGACCCATCGGGCATGGTCATGTTGGGCATTGCTGGTCCTTTCGGCTCAACTCCTGCCTACGAATGCAGGTAAGCGCGCGGTTTTAGTATCAAACGTCGGGCAAGGAATGCTCGGGTGGGATATGTGCCCCCGTCCACTGCCCATAACGCCACGGCGTATACCAGCGAGCCTGCGGGTTCAACCGCTCAGGCACCGGATCAAGCCCGGAGCTGCCCGCTGGCCTGCAACGCCAAAACCGCGCGAGCCCCATCCATAGACCAGGCCATGCGCCGTGCCGTTCGATCGCTTCATCGGTGTAGCTTGAACAGGATGGAATATGCCGACAGGTGCGTCCAAAGATCGACGACAGCGTTAGTTGATAAACCCGGATGAGGCCGTGCAGGAGCAAACGAATCATGCGACGGGAGCGAGGCGTTGATTACGCGCCTGCTCGATCGCATCGGCTGCTGCCTCGAAGGCCAGCATCACCGAGCCATGGCGCGCCTTATAATCCCGCACGGCGGCGAAAACCGATAGATCCGCGAAACGCTCCGAAAAGACCGCATCCTCACCCGCCAGAAGCGCGCGCAACCCGTCACGCGCCTGGGCAATCTCTGCATGGGTCGCGCCGATCACGCCTGCGCCCAGAATACTGGCCGACGCCTGGCCGAGCGCACAGGCTTTGACCTCCTGCGCAAACGTTTCAACAGTGCCATCGGGGGCCAATTGGACATCGGCGGACACGACCGAGCCGCACAGCCGCGCGTGCTTTCGTGCGGTCCCTTGGGGCTCCTCCAGCGTTCCCAAATGAGGGATTGACGCTGACAGACTTAGGAGTTTTTGCGAATAAAGATCGTCGAGCATGGGGTTTAATCTAATCACCTGTGCCCCATATGCAATCGCCTGCACTTCGGTCACAGTGTTTCCAGGCGCAGACAGGGGCGGCCACAAGCTGGCCGCAATCGGATGAACGACAAGAATAAACCGCCTGCGGAGACCCTCATGGACGCCATACTCGAAAGCGTGAAGACAACCGAAGTGCGCAAAGCGCGTATTCGTCCTTCGAAGGAAGAGGCGGAAGCCGCTGTTCGTACCTTGATTGCATGGGCAGGCGATGATCCTTCCCGCGAGGGCTTGCTTGATACGCCAAAGCGGGTCGCAAAGGCTTATGGCGAACTGTTCTCCGGCTACGATGCGGACATCGAAGAGATTCTTGATCGCGTCTTCGAAGAGGTCGAAGGCTATCAGGACATCGTCGTCCTCAAGGACATCGAATTTCACTCGCATTGCGAGCACCACATGGTCCCCTTCGTAGGCAAGGCGCACATTGCGTATTATCCGCGCGCTGGTGTCGTTGGCTTGTCGAAACTGGCGCGCCTTGTCGACGCTTTTGCGCGGCGCCTGCAAACGCAAGAAGCCATGACCGCGCAGATATCCATGTCGATTGAGGAGTACCTCAATCCTCGCGGCGTCGCGGTTATGGTCGAGGGCGAGCACATGTGCATGTCCATGCGCGGTATCCGCAAGGCAGGCTCAACGACCGTAACCACCCGGTTCTCCGGTCAGTTCGAGCAGCCGGACGAGCAAGTGCGCTTCCTTACCCTCGTGCGCAGTTAACCGCGGCCACCGACCATTTTCAGATCACGGCCCCGCTGATAAGGCGGGGCCGTTATTGTTTGGACCCGAGACATTGCAATGTGCTTTCCAAAACCCGAGGCTGACAAAAACGCACAGGAGTTCGGCGAGACGCTGTCTCCACGTTTTGATTCCAATGGCTTGGTGACAGCGGTCACCGTGCATGCGGAAACCAAACAGGTTCTCATGGTGGCACATATGAATGGCGAGGCCATCAGAGCCACGCTCGATACCGGCTTTGCGACATACTGGTCGCGCTCGCGCGGAAAGCTTTGGGTTAAAGGCGAAACCAGTGGTGAGCGCCAACGGGTTTCAGCGATCTATACCGATTGCGACCAGGACGCGTTTGTCGTTGAGGTCGAGCCAGAGGGTCGGGGCACCGCCTGCCACAACGGGTTTGTCAGCTGCTTTTACCGGCGCGTCGATCAGCACGATGGCGCGGCCGTCTTGACGACGATCGATCAGCCAAAAGCCGATCCTGCCGAACTGTACGCGCCCAAAGGCGATTGATCGTGAGCACGGACGATCTGAATGATCCGCAACCCAGAGCGGCTCGACCGATCAGCCCTGGGCTGAAGTCCGACGGCACCCCGACGATTGGCCTTGCGCTCGGCGGAGGTGCAGCGCGCGGTTGGGCGCATATCGGCGTTTTGCAGGCGCTCGATGATGCAGGCATACGCCCCGATGTCATCGCGGGCACGTCAATTGGCGCGCTTGTTGGTGGGGCTTACGCCGCTGGAAAGTTGGACACACTACGCGCCTATGTCAGCAAGCTGACGCCTCGAAAGGTATTTGGGCTTGCGGACCTGTCGCTGTTTTCGAGCGGCTTGGTCACAGGCAAGAAGATTGATCGGGTATTGCTGAGCCACTTCGAGGGCATGCGCATCGAAACACTGCCCACGCGCTGCGTGTTTATCGCGACAGAATTAGCAACGGGTCATGAGATCTGGCTACGGCGCGGTGAACTTACGCAGCTTATGAAGGCCTCGTTCGCCCTACCGGGACTGTTCAAGCCCGTTGCGCTCAACGGCCGTGCACTGGTCGATGGAGCGCTGGTCAATCCAGTTCCGGTATCGGTATGTCGGGCATATGGCGCGCGCCTTGTCATCGCGGTGAGCCTCAGTCCGGAGAACCGTCCGCACGGTGCAGTCGTGCCAGATCTTCGCGACCCGTTCGCCGATGATGACGAAGACGATGGGCTCTTGGATCTTCTCGATTTGCCAGGCAAGCGCCAACCGGTCGAACGCGCGATACGACATCAATTGGGCAGCTTTACTCAAAAGCCTCGCGGTTTGCTCGCTGTCATGATGCAGTCTTTCACCATCATTCAGGACCGCATGACCCGCTCGCGCTTGGCAGGCGATCCGCCTGATGTCTCCATTGAACCGTTTATCGGCGACGTTGGACTGTTTGATTTTCACCTTGCCGAGCAAGCGATCGCAGCCGGACGCGCAGCGGCTGAACGAGCGCTTGACGACATCGCGCACATGACCGGCCGGCTAAGTCTGAGCCCCAAGCAATAGCTCGCCTACTGGCTTAGTTCGAGGAAATGTAATCGCGAAGAGCGTCGGCCTCACGTTGCACTTCACTGATCCGCGCGGCGACCACATCCCCGATCGAAATGATGCCATCCAGCTTGCCGTTCTTCACGACCGGCAGGTGGCGAAATCGGCCAGCTGTCATCTTCTCCATCAAGTCGTGCGTCGACTCGCATGCCTCACAGCTGACAACCGATTTTGTCATGAACTCCGAAACAGCCTGATCGAGGACACTGCCGCCATTGCGAGCCAGCGACCGGACGATATCACGCTCCGAAACGATACCGACCACGCTGTTATTATCGGACGTCACCACGATGGCGCCGATGTTTCGCTCTGCCAGAAGTTCCATGATTTCAATCATCAGCGTACCCGGAGATGCGGTCGCTACCTCATGGCCTTTTTCGGCCAACAATGCACTGACTTGCATTGCTACCTCCCTTTTTCGACGTTCCACCCCACTCGCCCATCCCGTAGGCGGCACGCGCTTTATTATATTGTATGCTTTGTTCTGCGTGCAGCATGATCATGCGCCATTTTTTGCTACCTGCGCAAGACAGGTGAAAAGACGGCTAACGATAGGCCGCGTTAATCTGAGATCACCCGGCGCGTTCAGTGCCCAATCGGGTACGCGATCATCACCTAGTCGATGACAACAATGCTACTGGCGATCACCACTAGAACGCGGCGCGCTGGGCGCCGCCGGATCAATTGAGGGGAAGGCCAGGAAACCGGCAACAAAGCCGCCGATATGGGCTTGCCAGGCGATGCTGCTGCCGTCGGCGACCCCTGGCATGGAGACTGCGCCAAAAACCACATTGGTCGCGATCACCATCCCGGCGAACATCAGAACGGTTGGATTGCTCCATAGATCGCGCAATGGCTGCAGCGGCCTCCGGCCAACGATCTCCGGGTAACGTAGAGCGATAAACATACCTCGGTCGCGCGGATCGAACACAAAACGCAGCGCGCCACCCATGATTGCCGAGACACCCGCAGAAATGCCGACGAGCGGCGAAACGCTGCCCCAGAAGATGACAAGGTGTGTCAGTCCGCCGACAAGCACGCCAACTGCCAGCAGCAAAACAAATCGCGCATCGCCCAGCCGCCGGACGACAGGTGCACCGAACGTGATCAACCACAGGGCGTTGACGCCCAGATGCAGCCAATCACCATGCAGAAGGCCATACGTCAGTAAGGTCCCGAACCCGAACCATTGCGGACCATAGAAAAATGCGGCCTGCACCTCTGGCGAGGTTGTGAGCCGGGCTGGAAAAAACGCCATGTTTAGAAACAGGCTCGCCGCCTGCTCATCCGGACCCATGGTGACGAACAGATGGATCGCCGCCAAAACGCCCACAATGATCAGCAGAAGGGACGGAACATTAAATGCGGGCTCATGCTGTTTGGGACGTTGAAGCCCTCGCCGGTGCCCATTCTCCGGATCGTTATCGGGACGTTCGGGCTGCCCATCGTCAGGTCGATAAGGATCTTTCATGCGAATCCAGTTGAAAGCGGCCCACAGAATTGAGCATGCGGAGGCTAGCGCATCGACTGCTGGCGGGGAACCGGCACACAGCCGCGCAACGTGCGACATATGGAGATAGTTTTGGGTAACCGGTAGGCTGGCCAAAAAAAACCGCCGGCCTCAGGCCAGCGGTTTTCATCCCCGTATCTCATCCCATCCCCTGATGGTTCTCGGTTGGTCGGCTGGGCCGTCTGGAAGGCGCAGTAAACGGACCGAAACTGAATTCGAGGCAGCGTGTGTATGAGTGTTAATGTACGGGCGCGTTGTTTTTTGGGCAATCCAAACACCACGTTAACCTTAATCGATGTGAGGCACTGCATCGCCGGGCGATCCGTGCTTTTTACGCTCCACCGCAGGGCCCAAGGCCGTGTATCATTTCAAAACATCGGCCAGAATATCGGCATTGACTGTTGGGCGTTTTTTTATGAAATCTGCAAGTGCGAAGCGGCTTTATTCCTATTGGCAGGAGCTGCGCGGAGAGCGCCCTGCCCCTGAGCGCCGGGACATTGAACCGTCTGCGATAAAGTCGCTGCTCAGCGACATCTTCATTCTCGAGCATGAAGCCGCCGAGCAATTTTCCTTTCGCCTTGCCGGTTCATCTCTGTGCGGCGCCTACTGCCGGGAACTGAAAGGCCGATCCTTCCGCCAGTTCTGGAAAGATGAAGACCTCGAGCCAATCGACACCACGCTTCTGGCGATCCGGGAAGAGGCCGCGGCTAGCGTTATCGCATTTGAGGCCGTCAACTCGCGCAGCCAGTCAGTTGGGTACGAGATGCTATTGTTGCCGCTGCGCTATGGTGGTGCCGATTACCCTCGCATCCTCGGCGTCGCGACCCCTGTAGACCAGCCCTACTGGTTAGGTGTCCACCCGATCATGCGTCACCAGGTTACCTCGATGCGCCTCGTCTGGCCCGACGAACAACCTGCCTTCATGCGCCAGGCGGTCAATGACGATCTACTCGTGGACGCCGATGGCGACGGAAACATCATCGCCCATCCCGCAGCAAGCTGGCAGGGTAGCGACTTTGGCGTGCGCATGCGGGCATCAGGGCGTATTGGCGCGTCGGTCGAAAAGCGTCGCTCGGCGTTTCGCGTCATCGATGGCGGACGTTCCTAAAAGGCTTTCGCCAAAAAAAATCGGCAGACTTAGATTTACTGCCGTCACGTTTAGGGCACATTTACTTTAGGCGTTGCATGGTTAGGCGGTTAGCCAATCAAGACGCGTGTCCAGATGAACGCCAACCGCCTTGCCGTCGCGACATCTCAAGCTGCTGATCGACGCCGCTTCCAGCGGGTTGCAGTCGATCTGTTGGGCCGCTTTATGTTGCCAAATCTGCAAGAGTATCCTTGCCAAATTCTCGACATGTCGCCAGGCGGCGCAGCACTCATTTCACCGGTCAACGCAGAGATCGGCCAGCGCGTCATTGCTTACATTGATCACATTGGGCGCATTGAGGGTCATGTGGCTCGCCCTATTGATGGTGGGTTTGCAATGTCGATTCAAACGTCAGCACGTAAGCGCGATAAAATGGCATCGCAGCTAACTTACCTCGCGAACAAGGACCTGCTGAACCTTCCCGAAGATCGTCGGCACGAACGGCAGGTGGTTGAGAACCCGTACTCGAAGCTCATCATGTCGGATGGCCGGAGCTATCCGTGCTCGGTGCTCGACATATCACTGTCCGGCGCTGCGGTACGCACCTCCGTGCGCCCATCTATCGGCACCATGGTCCAGCTTGGAAACATGCGCGCCAAGGTGGTTCGTCACATAGACGAGGGCGTTGCACTCGAGTTCGCCACTGTGCGCGCAGAGCCGCCCGCCTTCTAAGCGCCATACTTCCCGGACAACCTTTCCCTTTCCATGGTTCCCGCGCGTCGGAGAGCGCAGAGGGTGCATTTCATTGTCGGCACCTTGGCGTTGGAGCGCGCCTGCGAGCGAATAATGTTCGCGTTACGAACCTTTTTTCTGGGTCGCAAACGGGCGAAATATCATTATATTTCAATCGCTAACGTGAAAGTCGATAAAATTTGAATCAAACTTGATTCAAAGCCTCTTTTTTCGTCCAACAGCCGAGTAAAGCGCACTCGCTAGGACTCTCACCTTGAAGGTGGAGGGGTCCTAATGAAGGTAATACTGAGTTTGTTCGCCGGCGCGCTGTCGCTGGCCTTAAGTGCGCAAGCCGCGCAGGCAGATCATCCGTTTATGGCAGTCTTGGGCGCGACCAGCGCTCCTATAGGCTATGTCGAGCTGTGTCAGCGCGATCCGTCATTTTGTGTGCAGCGCACCAGCAACCCGACAATCGTGTCGCTCGACGACCGCTCATGGCGTGAGCTGCTGGATATCAATTCCTATGTCAATCGCACGGTCTTGCCGGTCACAGACGCTGATCTGTACGGGCGCATCGAGGTTTGGACGATGCCATCGGGTCTTGGCGATTGCGAAGACTATGTTTTGATGAAGCGCGCCATGCTGATCGAACGCGGATGGCCCGCCTCATCGCTACTGATTACGGTCGTGCGCGAACGAAACGGCGAGGGTCACGCTGTTTTGACTGTTCGCACCGATCGCGGCGATCTGATCCTCGACAACCAGGAAGCGGATATCCTGCGCTGGGATCAGACCCAATACACCTACATCAAGCGGCAGTCGGAGTTCGATGAAACGGTTTGGGCCGCAATCGAAGATGGCCGTGTCTGACGCGGTTCGCCGCCATGGCTGCAGCATCTCGCGAACGTGCCCGGCCCCACTTGCTGGCCGCAGTGCCCGGAAGCGAGCTGCCAACTGACGCAATACCGCAGGTTCGAAAAACGCGCGTTTGCAGAACCTGCAAGGGATGCTGATCTGGTCTCATCCCCACCCTCCCCGTCCCCAAAGATCGGGTCAGCATAGGGTCGGCGCGCAAGCGCCGGCCCTTTTTGCTTGGCTTTGATCTTTAAGCTTGGCGCGGCGAAGCCGCGCAGGCAACGAAAAACGACACCTCCAGCTTTGACGATAAAGAAGCCTCTGGTTGGGAAATGCGCCCGGAGATCAGAGTGTGGAGCGTCGCCCGCAAATCTTTCAACCGATCGATCGGTCTTGGACCTTTGAGGTCGATCAGGAGGGCAGTAATAATAAATGCGATAGCGATCAGTGGTGGCAGCCGAAGACTGAGGCAGAGCATAGCGACCACAAGCGTCAGCTCGATAGGATGGGCGCGGTACCGCGCACGCAAAGTCCAACTCGTTAGCCGCCGACGCTTGATGAGGTCATCGATAAAGGACTCTTTCTCCACGTCACTCATTGCGAGAAAGGCCGACGATATCGGATCGTGAAGGTTCGATCGTGCTACATGGCGCTGGTGGCGACGTGACGGGTCCGGATGCGCTCGTTTGCACGTCTTGTTTTACGTGGAGCTAAGGCACTCACCTACAAGCATCTCCATGATGCTTGAAACTGACCTTACGTTACTGTGACATCTAGACCAAAGATGACGTCATTAAGTATCTGCTAACGTAAATACACGTACTTAACCTTCCCTAGATCCTATGGAGGTTGGGTATGAAGAAGTTAGCTAAGTTCCTGTCGTACGGCGCTTTTCTTGGTGCCTTTACGGCAACAGGTGCTGCCAATGCCCAAGGCGTCGCACCCGACCCGCAGCGTCTGATTACACCCGCCTTCATCGAACAGACGCGGGAGTGGCTAGCCAATCCGATTGTTGGCCTGATGGTGAGCGCCCAGTCACAACGGCATGCGGGCCTCTTACAAGCTGATATCGACGCTCTCGATCAGCAGTGGCGCGCTGAGCGAGAACTTGATGACCAACCCCTAATCTCAGCGACCTTATCAACGCCACTTTCGAGCTACCTGACGCGAATCCAGGCGGGCGCGCTCGGCCTCTACACCGAGATGTTCATCGTCGATTCCAAAGGCCTAAACGTCGGGCAGAGCGCCATCACCGGTGATTATTGGCAAGGCGACGAAGCGAAATTCACCAATACCTTCAACGTCGGACCGGACGCCGTCTTCATCGACGAAGCCGAGTGGGATGATGGTTGGCAAATCTGGCGCGCCCAGCTCAACTTGAGCATCCCGAGCGAA
Source organism: Pseudomonadota bacterium (assembly GCA_039024915.1). Lineage (NCBI taxonomy): Bacteria > Pseudomonadati > Pseudomonadota > Pseudomonadota bacterium. The sequence continues at coordinate 6,893 of JBCCPK010000014.1, read as the reverse complement.
GACGGCACGCGGGCAATCGGTGCCGCAACAATCGAAATCAATCTCACGGAACTCCAGCGGCGTGCTCGCACCGGCAGCTAATCTGGTCTGAGGAAAAGGTAATGTTGAACTCTCTTTCTGTCACAAAAAAAGGCGCCTTTGCGTTCCTCGTGCTTGCCATGGTGGCCGGTGCCGCCAGCCTTCTGACCTTCCAAAGCATCAGCCAGGGCCGCGATGCGGTCATTGCCATGGATGAAGCCAACAGCCTTGTTGCTGACGTTCAAGCTGTGCGGGCTGATATTTTGGACCAGGTTAGGGCGTCCAGATCATTCGTGCTGACAGGCGACCAGGCCCAGCGGACATACGCTGCGCAGGCGGCGACTGAAATTGCCACAAGCCTCAATGCTGTGCAGCGGCGCGCAGCGCAATTCGATGGCCCCTATGCATCGCACATCGAGGCGATCCGATCCGCCTGGTCTGCATGGTGGCAGGAGCATACCCAAGCGCAGTTCGCCTTCATGCGTGATCCACTGACCGTTGATATGGCGCGCGCGATGGAAGCTACAGGTGCGGGCGATCAGCGTATCGACGACGTGTTATCTGCGTTCGAAGCGCTGGGTGTTGATGCCGCGGCACGTAGCGAACGCATGTTCCAGATGAAGTCTGCTGCTCTCAATCGCGCAACGCTTGCATCGATCGCTGGCGGCGCGGCCGTGTTTGCATTGGCCGTGCTGTTTGGCTTCCTGAACTTCAAACTCATCTCCGCCCCGCTTTCTCGCCTGTCAGAGGCGACCGAAAGGCTTGCGTCTGGGGATACCGCGCAAGACGTTCGCTTCGGTGATCGTAGTGATGAGATTGGCGCATTGGCTAAAGCTCTGGATACCTTCCGGGCCAACATGATCAGAACACAACACCTTGAAGCTGAAGCCAATCAGTCGCGCGAAGAGGCGGACAATCAACGCCGCACGATGCTCAACGAGCTTGCGTCGCGCTTTGAAGCCACAGTCCTTTCAACAACCGATGCGATGATTGCAGACCTTGGGCAACTTGGCGGATCAGCTAGCGAGCTCTCCAGGATCGCCAATTCGACATCTGATAAATCAGCAGACGTCGCACAGGCCTCGGAACATGCGACGAGCAACGTAAACACGGTTGCCAGTGCCACCGAAGAGCTGACGGCCTCTATCGCGGAGTTGAACCAGCAGGTCCATGGCGTCTCGACAGCATCGAACGAGGCGGCTCAAGGGGTCGAGCGCTCGAACGCCTCCGTTGAACAACTCAGCCAGGTCGTTGAGCGTATTGGGGATGTGACGAAGCTGATCACAGATATCGCCGAGCAGACCAACCTCCTTGCGCTCAACGCAACGATTGAGGCCGCGCGCGCTGGTGAAGCAGGTAAAGGGTTTGCTGTCGTCGCCACCGAGGTGAAAGCCTTGGCGGAGCAGACCGGCAAAGCGACCGAGGAGATCGATCGTCAAATATCGGAGATGAAAAGCGCGGCCGATGAATCGATCTCTGCCACCGCATCTGTCGCTGAGATGGTCAACGGCATCGCGGAGCGTACCTCCGCTATGGCGGCGGCAACCGAACAGCAGAATGCTGCGACCGCCGAGATCGCGCGCAACATCAATGAAGCTGCCGACGGCACGACTACTGTGACGAGTGCGATGGACGAGATGCGCCAGGATGCAACGCATACCGGCGAGATGAGCACGCAGATGTCGTCTGCCCTTGCAACACTGAACGATCGATCCGCCGAAATGCGCGCCGCCATGAACGATTTCCTCCAGAAGGTCCGCCAAGCGGCTTAGTGCTCTGTTGTCATCGGGACGCCAGAAACGCCATCAAGAAAGAGTGTGCTGACGAGGCCCTTCCGCGGGGTTTCGACAAAGGCGAGTGGATTGTGGAAGGTCCAGCGGGGTTGCATCTGTGTGGGTGTAGGGGAGCTTCCTTGACATCTGAGAAGCAACACATAGGCTCAACTGGCCTCTAAGCACAGGGATCAGGGCTTGCATCCAAAGGAGCGAGCCTTGGCACAGCCTTACCCGACCAGTCATGCGCGAAGCGGCTCACCGAACAGTGCAACACTTTGGGTGGTGCTGTTGGGAATAGGGCTGGCGTGGGGGCTTTCGGCACCGATCGGCAAGCACGCTGTTTCGAGCGGTCACCATGCGTTGGTGGTGGCATTTTGGAACGTTGCCACCGCTGCACTCTCCGTGACGGCGATTGCTGCTGTCACGAAGCGTAGGCTGGTCCTGACCGCAGCGACGGTTCGCTTCTTCCTGGTCTGCGGCTTGCTCGGTCGGGCGGCCCCCATAACGCTTGCTTACATCGCCTTCGATCGATTGCCGGTTGGCATCGTTGTCATATTGATCTCGACGACCCCGCTGCTCACACTGCTGACGGCGGCCTTGGTGAAGATTGATGCCCTCGATACCCGCAAGCTGTCCGGGCTTCTGTTTGGGCTGATTGCAGTCTCGGCAATCCTCATGCCCGGAACCGGTGGGGACATCGGTGCGTCTCCGGCGTTGCTCCTCGTCCCCCTCATCATCGCGTTATCGTACGCACTGGAGGGCACGTTCATCAAAAGCCAAAAGCCCGACGCACTCGACCCGATTGGCATGGTGCTCGGCTCAACCTGGGCTGCGGTACTGATGCTCTTGCCCATCGCTCTTTTTCGCACCGATTGGTTCATCTTTTCATCGCTTACAAGTGTTGAGCTAGCGGTTGTCGGTGGCGCCGTTCTTCACCTGTTTGGGTATCTCGCCTTCGTCTGGCTGATCGGTCAGGCTGGTCCGGTGTTCACATCGCAAGTCGGTTACATCGTGACTGTAGCGGGCGTTGGGTTCGGCGTAGCCTTTTATGGGGAAACCTACCCAATCAGCGTGTGGCTGGCCCTCATCCTTTTAATTGCAGGTTTGACACTCGTTCGACCGAGACCCTGACCGCCGCTTAGACGAGCCCCCTTCGACGCGCCAAAAGGGACCGCTTGTGCAGTTTCCAAAAAGGGGTTGGTTTTGCAGAAATTAGCGACACAGCGAACATCCGCGTGGAACGCGTACCGACATGTGCTGCGAACAAAGCGAAAGACGGCGCTATAGAAACGCCACGCTTGGGCGGTCAGAAGCGCATCAGCCCAAGCGCCTGCAACTGTGTGTTGCGTTCATTCGACATCAGCCAGCTTGCAAGCAGAGACGCTCCAGCGCATGCCTTCGGGTGACAACACAGCGCAAGGTCGACATGAACCTCCAGCTCCCACGGGCAGATCACAACGGAATGGACGCCTTGGATGGGCGCTATGTTCGTCAGCGGAAGAACGGCAAGATCGACCCCGCCAGCGATGAGCTGCCGCATCGGCTCGCCCCCTTTCATGGGGATCACCTTGTCTCGCATATCATCGGTCAGCTTCAGACGATCCAACAGCCGCGCGAAGGTCCCCCCGCTCGTACCAGCACCTGTAACACCGATCCGCTTTGACCGACGAAGCACTTCTGAAATCCCGGCTTCATCGCCGACTGCTGCCCCGCCCTCGCCTTCGCCCCGTGCACCAAACGCCAGAGGCGAGCGGCCGATGGTTCGTATTGGTCCGCGGGCATCGTGGGCGATTTCTTCCAAATGCCAAGGGTTCGACGCTGCAATGGACCAAGGCGCTCCGCTCCGGATGAAGCCTGGCACCTCCGGGTTCAGCATGATCGACAGGTCCAACCGGTAGCCCGTTGAGCGCTCGAACTCTGAGCCAATGCTCGTGATGACATCAAGCAAAGCCACAGGTGTCACAAAGCGGATGACGGCGTTCACGTCGGCTTTTGCGCGTTTGATCATGGAAGCAGTATCGTAGCCGCGGGCGTTCTGAGCAAGCAGACGCCAATGGCCGGGCGCTGCAGGCCCGCTTTGCTCGACAGACGCTGTCCACCGAGTCCGAGGGCAACTCTGAGATAAACGTTCCCAAAACGCCCGTTGACGGAGTTTCCATAAAGGTACGTTTTTGGAGCGTTTCGTGCCCCAATACCTTGTCTTCTCGTCAAGAGGCTGAGGACCAATGCAAGGCTAGAAAGGAGCGGCCTAACGGGACTTCGCGAGCTCTCTATCGAGAAAATCAATTCTTGAACGAACGGCCGCGTTTTGATCGTTCTTGAGCTCAACACATACGCGGGTCATATCTGGGGTTAATCTGTCTCGACGGCTGACCAAGAAGTCAGCCAAAACTCGGCGAACAGTCGATGACTTATCGGCACAGCCGGCTGACAGAGCTCGGCCCAACTCAAACTCGACATGCACCGCTCGGCTCTTAAATGATGGCGCGCGACGAGAAATGCCAAGTGCCTTATTCAACCACTCACGACGATAACCAACTAACCATTGCGCACGGCCCATAAGGAGTGTCTCAAGAGCGATGGCGCGCACAACGGGGAGATGAGCGGTGAACGCGAGTTTCTCAAGACTACTATCTAGGTCAGGATGTTTCAAAAGTAGGCGCAGCACCGCACCTACTTTCCCGCCGCGCTGAGCCAGGAGCTTTGACTTCAACTCGCATAGCACATGCTGTTGATAGATGCTTTCCCTAACGACCGATGCCGCTTGCTCATCCCATCTTCGAAAAAGGGTCATCTGAGGAATCAGGAAGAACGCGCTCTCCGCAATGGTCTCAGGATTGGCTTCACTGAGCTGGTTTTCAGCGTACCGCTTCGCTGCGTCACGAACCTGCGGAACCCAGTCATTAAGGCGATAAACCACCGCCACAAACTCAAACGGGCAGAGCGGTGGTGAAGACAGTGCATCCAACGCTGCTTGTCTTGCATAGCCATTTCCGTGAAACGTCAGCAACCAAGCTAAGTCCGGTTCGGCGTCGAGGGCAGTCTCCCAGCCTTCTTGCTGGACAGCAGATACTGGATCGAGGCTTGCGCCTAGGGAGGTGTCCCCGCGCCAGCCCACATGGAGTTGCGCGACATCTCTGAGCTCATCAGCGGCCCGAGGCATTGATGCGGCGGGCAGACTGCATAACAGTTTTCTGTAGTCAGATACTGGCTTCGAAGGGATACTCTTCTTCTGCAGAGCAATCCCTAAGGAGCGTACTATCCGTTGGACTTCTTCCGGAAGGACGGTCGTTTTCCGTCGCGTGTAGAGGTCGGTGTAGAGTTGTGCCAAGACCGGTCGCTTTCCCGCAAAGTGGTCCACCCAAACAGCGGTTCGAAGCATGTGGAAGCGCCCTACCGATCACTCAAGTGAGGCAAAAGCGCTCTTTGAGAGCGTTGCAGTGGATCTGCGGCTGGAAATTGTTCCCGACAAAAGGGCGCCAGTTGATTTGGCCATGAATTTTCCCGCCCAACCTAGACTGGTAGCAAACGTTTGGGTTGCACTACAAAATCAGGACGAGCTCTCTCTGCAGATAGACGGTGTGGCATTTTCTTTCTTTCCGTTTGAGACGGCAAAAGTTCACTTCGACAAGACATTACGAAGCGTCCTGAGCGGTGACTATCGCCTGGTGACCTGGCACCGGACACAATCCGGCCCTCCTTTCCGAGGGGAGCTCCAAAAGCCGGGTATCGAGGAGTGGATCACGGTCGCGACATGGTCGAACGGTATGGGCCTATTTGCTTTTCCAGCTGTGACGCGCGTTCGTAGGGAACGGTTTCTAAATCAGACGCAATCTCCGAAATGAGGGCGGATTTGCAATCAACCTGCCAAAAACGACCGTTATTGGAGTTTCCAAAAAGGTACGTTATTGCCGCATTTTGCGGTGCGGCGAACACCCGCTTTGAGCCCTAATCTGACCATTGGGACTAGTCTTTTTTCGTTTTGGGTTGCCAACCAAAACGGGCGTCTACTTCACCACGCTTCGCCTTTTGGACGCTTCTAACCCAATCATCCCAAGCCGCCGGATCGAACGTACCACCGTCAGGCAGCAAACTGATTTCGCCCAACACGGTCCCGATTTCACCAGGCCCGAATCGTTGGAAATGAATCTCCAGAAATGCAAGCATTGCGAGGAATGCCTGCTGCGTTGTGAGGTTGTCGTCTTCCATACTTGTATCGTTATCAAACGAAAGCGCCAAACTCCAACGGCCGCTTAGTCCGCATAGCCCACGTTCGCCGCTTTCCGAAAACCCCTACCCAAAATACCCGTGCCAAAAACGTTAGGTTTTGGATGGTTTCGGGCCTAGATGCCTGGCTACCGAATTTTGCGCTCAAGAGTTTTCGTATGCTTGTCGCGCAGCGCATATCCGAGAGACGGCAAGTTTCGTTGCTTGGGGTACCGGGATTAGATAGTGGCCATCAAAGCGTGCAATTTCAGTCGAAGGTCTTGGAGGGCCTATGGAGCTCCACGCCAAATATTTACCACCCGAGATCGTCTCTCGCGGATCGCTTCGGGGCCGCGAGTACGCATGGCCGCTCAATGACATCCCAAAGGTGATACATGCTGCGCAAAGAGCGAACCTATTGAACCTCGGTGGCCAACTTCAGATGAGAATGCGGCCCGGAACCTGCGAGGCCTACTGGCTTAACGTAGACACCTTCGACAGTTCGATGATCGAGGAACCGTGGCAGAAAAAGGTCGCCCGAATAGCGCGAGAAGCACTGGAATGGTTCCAATCGTTGCAAGAGAGCTTGGATCTCGCCACCGAGGGACGCAAAGCATGCCGCGATGAAGACTTCCAGAGGCATTTAGCAGCGGGGGGTGATCTCGATGAGGCGCTCTGTTTTGTATGGTATCTGATGGACCAGAAGGAGTGGTCGCACTTGTTTCACAAACAGCGCGGTCAGACCGAGAGAGGTGACGGGACCCCGGTGGCGCAGCCACCTGCTATGTAATCATGGCGTTGCTCTCGATGGAAGGCTGATCTGGCTGGAGTTTCCACACAGCGGAGGCTAGATCAGCGGGCACTATCGCTTCCGGGGCCGGCGATCGGTAACCT